>JASHRR010001069.1 GCA_030037185.1 Xanthobacteraceae bacterium
AGGGTCGCCAAAGCCTATATTGGCCAGCTCAACCAGGCGCGCGTCTACGATGCTGCGATCGTCACCAAAATCGAGCCCAACCGCGATTTCTACGCGGCCGAGGACTACCATCAGGATTACCTGACACTGCATCCGGCCCAGCCGTACATTGTCTACAACGACCTGCCGAAGATCGAGGACTTGAAGCGCCTCTTCCCTGACGCCTATCGGGCCGACCCGGTCCTCGTTGCGGCGGCGCGATCATCGAACTGAATCTGGCGAAGCCACTCGGCAATGATCCGGCGCGCCTGTTTGGGCAACGGGGCCGCTCGCTTTGCGGCTGCGCCCCTGAGATGGTAATAGAAATGCCGTAGCGAGTTTCCACGGGCTCCGGCGAGCGCGGATCGGCCCCAATGTGGAACTGAAACGCCAATACTCGCGCACCGTCAAGCGAACGCGCAGTTTTCGTAGCGGGCGCTTGAAGCAAGCTCGGCGGTGCTCTCAGGCAGATCTTTTCGGTTGCGTCGACAGCTCACAGCGCGGGCGCACGCCACCATGTTCGGCCTCGGAGCCGCGTGGGGACCCAGATCCGGCCGTTCCGTTCGGTGGTCGCAAGATGAGCGGATATGGCTGCGAGCCCGCGATGCAGCAGGTTGAGGAGTATCTCAACGTCAAAAAGCACATCGCCTCACCAAAGCGATCGGCGCAGGATTCGGTACGGGTGAACTGCTACCAGCCCACTCTACAAGCGCGGCTGCTGTTTGCGCTTTTGCTGGCGATCGCGTCCGCCGGGCGGCCGGTTTTCGCGCAAACGACACCTGCGGATCGCCTCAAGGCCATCGAGGCGATCTACCCGCCGTGGCGGCTCGGCGATGGCGGCGACGTTACCGAGCGGGGATTTGAATTCACGGTGCCGCCGGCGGACGTGCTTGCCGATTTCCACGGCAGCCTCGACAATCCACAACTGGTGCTGTTCGCTTCCGGCAACTATTTCTTTGCCTTGGGGGAGCTGGTGTCGGCCTTCGGGGACGGCAATCCGCAATATCGCGGCCATGTCTTCTACGAAACGCTGCCGCCCGGCCTGCTGCTCAAGCAGATGGACGCCGGCGGCCCCGTGACATCCGGCAGCATGACATTCACGGTGAAACCGGACATCTATCTCGCTGAACTCGCCGCCAGCACTCGGTTGGTACAGAGCGGCCGGCTGGTTGCGCCGGTCATCACTTTCGCGACCAATGATCTCGCCATCATGGTGCGGGCCGGCAATCCGGCCCGTGTTGCGGCGTTGGCAGACCTCGGGCGCGCCGGTTTGGCGCTTGCCATGCCTAATCCGGAATTCGAAGGCGTTGCAAGCCAGATCCGGGACTCATTGGTGAAGGCAGGCGGTGAGGCGCTGGCCGGGCTGGTCTATGGCAAGAAGGTGAGGGATGGGGAAACCGTGCTCACGCGCATCCACCATCGCCAGACGCCGCTGTTTTTGATGCAGCACCTCGTCGAGGCCGGCGTCACGTGGAGGTCAGAGGCAATCTTCCAGGAGGAGATTGGCAATCCGATAGGGCACGTCGATATCCCGATGCAGGTCAACAGCCTCGCGAACTACAGCGCCGCCATGGTGGCAGGAGCCCCCCACGCGCAAGCCGCCCGCGCATGGCTCGATTTCATCGGCTCCGGCGGCGCTTTCAGGATTCTCGAGCGTTACGGCTTCAAACGCTTTGCCGTGAAGCCGCAATAGTCGGCGCACCCTCGCGAACTACAGCGCCGCCATGGTGGCAGGAGCCCCCCACGCGCAAGCCGCCCGCGCATGGCTCGATTTCATCGGCTCCGGCGGCGCTTTCAGGATTCTCGAGCGTTACGGCTTCAAACGCTTTGCCGTGAACAAAAATGTCAATGATCCGTCTGTTTGGTTGCGGCACCGTTCGCGATCTCCGACAGCTTCACGGTCGTCGCCGCATGGACACGCTATCTCTATAAGGATATAACGGTGCCTAGCCACATAGGTTCGCTCAAGGCGTTTCCGACTCGAGGCCTCGATAGAAAACAATGCGTCTGGGAGGCACGATTGACAGCCCATGAAGAACAGGCTGGCCGTAGACCCCCGCCTTTTGTCATGCACGTCGTCGGCGACGTTGCGCCAGACGGCGCAGCCATCGGCCTGCAGATCGAGCGCAGCGAGCAGGGCCCGATTGATCTCTGCCTGCGCACCCGGGACGTGAAATATCTGGTCAGCATGCTTCTGAACCTGGGCTGCGAGGCACGGCGCCGACAGGCCCCCGCAGGGAGCGATGCCCCGCCGGCTGAAGCCATTCCGTTGCCGCTGGACGCGATCAACGTTGGCCAGAGCGACGACGAGCAAACCTTTCTGCTGCTCGAAGTAGGAATCGCCTCGCTGATGTTCATGTTGTCGCCCAGCTGCTTGGAACAGCTTGGGCAAACCATACTTCTCCTGAGCGCCAGAGCATCATCGCCCTCGTCCTGAAGCGACCAAGCTCCTGTTCGAGGGGCCGGCTGGAAGTCGTCGTTTCACTGCGGTCGCCGAAATGAAAGCCGACAGCTGCTTGACTTCGATGCTGGCCCTGATAGCGCGGCGATTGCCGCACCGGCAGCCGCGGACCTGCCGTAGATCGGCCTTACCGAGTGGCCGCCGCCCAAAATGCGCTTCGGTCGGGGACGATCCGTTCGGCAAGCTCGCCAAATATGGCGATGCACTGATGATCGAGACCCCGGGCGGGCCCGACGGTCGCGCGGTTGCGGCCGTACGCCGGAAACAATCTCACCTCAAGGCCGGCAGCGGCCCTATGCGGTTTCCGCTCACGGTGTCCCAACGGCGCTGGGATGACCGGCGTTTTGACCGCTCCGCTAGCGTGCCACAACCTGCCTGCGCGGGCGTGATCGCCAGCGAATGAATTGGCGAGGTATGATAATTCCGCCTTGGTAAGCAGAGACCATTTGATGCCGACCCCGCAGATCATCTCCTTGCTTATCCGCCTTGCCGCGCTCGCCGCATTTATTTGCCGGCGCACGATCTGGGCTGCGCCAATACTGCTTGCCCTTGCTACGCCCGGGCTCGCGGAGAAGGGCAAGCTGCGCGAGCGCCTGACGCCTGACGTCATGGCGGTGGTCTATCCGGGCGCCGAGCGGCTGGGACCGGAAGAGGGTTCGCCGCCGGCGATCGCGGTCTACGAGGACAACAAGGCCGTCGCCTATATCTTCTCGACCCTCGATATCATCGCAGCGCCCGGTTACTCGACGACGCCGTTCGACGTCATTGCGGGCGTCGATCTTTCCGGTCGCATCACCGGTGCCAAGGCGGTGTTCCACCGCGAGCCCTACATCCACAA
>JASHRR010001070.1 GCA_030037185.1 Xanthobacteraceae bacterium
AAGCCAACATGATGAAGAAAATCGCGCTTGAGGAGCATTTCCTGTCTCCTGGGTTCGAGGACTATTGGAAGACCACGACGGGCGAAATCACGCCCGATATTTTCCGGCAGGCGGTGGCGCGGCTCTCTGAATTCGGTGATTTACGCCTCGCCCAGATGGATCGTGACGGCATCGAGCGGGCTGTTCTCTCCATCGCGGGGCCCGGCGTGCAGATCGAGCGCGACACCGCGCTTGCGGTGCGCCGTGCACAAGAATCGAACGATTTCCTCGCACGCGAGATAGCGAAACGTCCCGACCGGTATGCGGGCTTCGCTCACCTGCCCATGCAGGACGCCAAGGCCGCAGCCGACGAGCTCGAACGCGCCGTGCGCCAACTGGGCTTCCTCGGCGCCATGATCAATGGCCACACCAACGGACAATACCTCGACCATTCTTCGCTCTATCCGTTCTGGGAGCGCGCCGAGGCGCTCGGCGCCCTGATCTACCTGCATCCGGCCGATCCGCCCGCGCTCATGGCGGCGCTGGAGAGCACCTACGGGCTGAGGCGGGCGACCTGGGAATGGGGCGTCGAAACCGGCTCCCACGCCTTGCGGCTTGTGTTCGGCGGGCATTTCGACCGCTTCCCGCGCGCCACGCTGGCGCTTGGGCATCTCGGCGAGATGCTGCCATACCTGTTGTGGCGCTTCGACAGCCGCGCAGCATTCTACGGCGTCAAGCTCGCGCGCCGCCCGTCAGACTACATCCGCGCGAACATCGTGATGACGCTCTCCGGCATGTACGCGGCTGAGCCGCTCAATTGCGCCATCGCTGCGGTCGGTCACGAGCGCATCATGTTCGCGACCGACTATCCGTTCGAGCCGTCGGGCGAGGCAACTCACTTCATCGATCACGTCCCGCTCGCCGACGACGTGCGCGCTGACATCTGCTTTAGCACTGCGGCACGGTTGCTAAGGCTCGTCCGCTAGCGTTTCGATGGTATCGACACAATGCCATTTTCAGTGCGAGGCCCTGCGAAAACGATGCGAAAACGGGTGTCCGGTAAGCCCCGCCGCGATCGCGGAAACTGGTGCCGTGCCGAAAGCGACGTTCGGTTAGGGGTTTGCCCGCCTTCGCGGGTGACGACAGTGGCAATGGTGATAATGACAGGAGCACGAAAAACTTACCGCCCCAACACCACCCGCATGAATGATGCGCCCGGGAAGCAACGTCAACACGAAGGCGATGCCCGGCGCCCCGATGAACAGGGACACCATCGCATCGCGATGCTCGCACATTGCGTGATTGTGCGCATATCACACCGCGAGTGGTAGGGCTGTCAGGGTGACGATCGGCAAGAGGTGGACCGGGCTCCATTGCCCCCACAGCCTGATCTGATGGATGAAGAAGGCGCTCCCGCTCACCGCGACCATGAGGGCGACCCAAAGCCAGCCGATTGTCCGGTGCGGCAGCGTTTTCTTGGGGCGGCGAGCTGCACCGCTCCCAAACCAAACGCCGCCATGGCGGCGAAGGCGTGAAACTGGATGGCCGGGGATGCGGAAAATCGATCTCTGCGTATTCGTGAACAACCAAGATCAGCTGCACCTCCTCTGGGTGGCCGAAATTGAGGTTCTTGCGGAGCGCTTGCTCGAAGAACAGGCGTCCATGCGCCGGCCGATCGAGGAGCTGCGTCAACGAGAACTCGTTGCGTGCCAAAACCGTGCATATTCCGGTTTGCCAATCAATCACAGTTCGAAGCCGGCTCCACTGCGATGAGGCCGGGACAACAGGCCACCCTTCCGTCACCTCCCAACAGACAGTATGGTGCGGGCTTTCGATTCGGAGCCGTCGATGAGACTTTTTATGCTGCCTGTAGTCGCGCTGCCGGGGCTTGCCCTCCTGTCGGGCTGCATGAGCGATTCCGGGCCGCCGGCGCAGCCGAGCTTTTACACCAGCATGGCGGCCGAGGGCGCGACGCTCGATGCCAGCGCCGCCGCCTCGATGATTTCCGGCTATCGCGGCAATAGCGGCCTCGGCCCGGTCGAGGTCGATGCCGATCTGATGCGGATTGCCATGGATCATGCGCGTACTATGGCAGCGAAAGACAAGGTCGACCACGCCGCCGGGCGCGAATTCACGGGCCGGCTCGCTGCCGCGGGCTTTGATGGCAAGGTCGCGGTGGAGAATGTCGGCGCCGGCTACCATACCCTCGCCGAGGCGTTTTCCGGCTGGCGGGATTCGCCTGCGCACCGCGCCAATATGCTCAGGGGCGGCGTCGACCGCTTGGGCATCGCCGCCGTCTACGCGCCGCAGTCGAAGTACAAGGTGTTCTGGGCACTGATCATGGCGGCCAAGAATGAAACCCGCGGGTGACCATTGACCACCCTGTCATGCCTGAGCACGACTCCCGGCCGCAAATCGGCTGCCGTCGATTTTGCTCGCTTTATGGAGCGCCGGAACTCCCGCCCTGCTCCCTCAAAGTCCGTTTCGGTGGGGGAGGGAGAATTGGGGCGCCTGCTTTGCCGGGCGGCAGCGGTTTCGCGTGACGCAGGAGAGGTACATGCGGACTATTTTGACAACGGCTGTTTTGGTTCTCGCCGGCGTTGCGCCGGTGCTCGCAGCCGAATTGCCGTCGCGCAAGGCGGGCTTATGGGAAGTGACGACGAGCTTCGAGAGCCGTAACGGCGCGGGCCTCACCGTCCGGCAATGCATCGACGCCTCGACCGATCAGATGATGCAGTCGAGCGCCGGCCCTCTGGCGCGGGCAGCCTGCTCGAGGCGTGACGTACAGAAATCCGGTGATACCGTTACGATCGACTCGACCTGCACGCTCGCCGGCGAAACCGCGATCTCGCACGCGGTGATCACGGGCAGCTTCGATGACGCCTATACGATGACGGTGACCTCCCAAAGCGGCGCTTTGCCGGGGGGGAAGATGGCCATGACGGTGGTCGCCAAGTGGCTCGGCCCCTGCGCGGCCGACCAGAAGCCGGGCGATTTGATCATGGGCAATGGCGTCAAGATGAATATTCCGGACATGCAGAAGCGCGCGCCCTCGCAAGGGGTGCCGTTGCCGCCGTAGGCCTGTCTCTTGCACGCGAAATGTGCCTCGACGATGATCATATCATCGTTGGGACCGACGCGCCCGACCAGCGAGTGTTCGTCTCTCTTTCGCGAGGCCGAATGGCCGCCGAAAGACGGCTGGCTCGGTAGCGGCTCAACGCCGCGCTCCCTGACGCTCTTCCCGAAGGTTCGCTTCAGCCGTAACTCACTCGCTCTTGATGTCCGAATCCCGGACCGCCCGGCCATATTCATCGAATCGTCGGCGCAATTCCGCCGCGAATGCGGCACCGCATGTGCCGAGCGTATAGAGGCCGAGAGCCTTCAGCTTGGGCCTGACCGCGGGCGCGTCCAACGCTGCCTTCAACCAGCCTTCAAGCTCGGCCACGACGGCGGCAGGGGTTTTGGCCGGGACCACGGTGCCGAACCAGACGTCCGCCTCGAAATCGCTGAAACCTAACTCGGCGACTGCGGGCACTTGCGGCAGCTCGGCAATGCGAGCCCGCGAAGTTGTCACGAGCGCGCGAAACGTGCCGTTTTGCAGTTGATCCACGACTTCGGAGTAGTTCACCAGGATCGAATCGACGTGCTTGCCAAGGAGTGCGTTGACGGCCGGTCCATTGCCGTTGAATGGCACGAAGATGATGTTCACCCCGGCAAGATGCTTGAGTGTTTCAAACGCGAGCTGCTGCGTGCTCGCCGGCCCAACGCTGGCAAGCGTCAGTTCACCGGGCTTTGCACGCGCCGCATCGAACATCTGTGCGAGGCTGTGGTAAGGCGCGGCGCCGCCGACCACGATCACTTGCGGCGAGGACACCAGTTGGCAGACCGGCTCAAAGCTTGTCAGGGGATCATAGGAGAGTTTCCGCAAATGCGGATTGATGACGAAGGCATTGGCGTTAAACAGCACCGTGTTGCCGTCAGGTGCGGCGCGGGACGCCGCTTCGGTCGCAATGATGGTCCCGGCGCCCGGACGGTTCTCAATCAGCGTTCCGACCCCATGCGCCTTGCCGATTTCCTCCGCCAGCAGCCGCGCGAGAATATCCGCCGTGCCGCCAGGAGCAAACGGCACCATGAACTTGATCATCCGGCTCGTCTGCGCCTGGGCCGCCGGGCTCAACAGCACCCACAGCGCAATTGTCCAAACCAATCGATACAGCATGCAAATCCTGCCTGACACGCTTTCTGCGGCGTCATGACCGTCCCCGCGCTCGATCCGCGATTATCCCGGCCATCGACGTCTCCTTCTCTCTTAAACTCTCCCCCGCGAGCGGGTAAGAGGAGCAGCCAGAAAAATGTGGTTGCCCGCGAAGGCGCAGTCCCCGCCGCGTGACGCGGCGAGCTGTCTGTGGGCGGGCATCGCGCTCGAGCGTCGAGTCGATCTCATCGGAACCGCGCTTTATCTGACGCTGTCACGTCACCAATCCTACAGCGAAGCATCGGAAAGCACCAGGACGCGTCACAGCCAATGGTTTATCGGGACGTC
>JASHRR010001071.1 GCA_030037185.1 Xanthobacteraceae bacterium
TGCGCTATTTTCCGATCAGTCCGTTCTGACCGCAGGGAACCTGTGACCGGGGGGTGATGGACCGGCCGCCCGACCACCAGAGCGGCGAAATCGCGGCGCCTGAGGACCTCTCATCACTCCGCGGCGCCCGGCGATTTTGCCGGTCAGCCCGGGACCTCGCGTTGACATCGTTTGTCGCTCCTCCAACGCTTCGATCAGGCGCTTCAAAACCGAGCGGTATGCGAGTCCTGTGATATCGTGATCCACTTTCCTCAGTGGAAAGCTCACCTTAAAAGCCATGGTTTGAAGGGTGATGCGCGGCCGAACAGGCCGGCATTGACATCTGCGTTCTGTCACTGGTGCCTTCTGCCTGGCCAGGAATGCTTGGAGCTGATCGTTGGACTTTCGAGATCAGACAATGTTGACCTGAGGAGAACGGCAATCTATGCCCTGGCCGATGCGCCCGGTATTCGAGTGGATGAATTGGTCGCCTTGGCATCGCACGATACGGACCGGGATTGTCGAATTTACGCCATTCAAGCGCTGAGTCGCCTCAGCAGCCGCGCTGCAGTTTCACCTCTGGAGGAGCTTCTCAAGCGCGAGACAGACGAGCTGGTTCGGACAAATATTTTGCGAGCACTCCAGAGTATTGACTGATACTTGTTTGCGAGCTGGCCCAAACGTTCAATTGCTTCGTGTGTTGTCGGCGACCCGCCAGCACCCGCAAAAATATCGGTACTTTTATTTGTCTCGCGAGGCTGAGTGCGCGCTTCACATGAACCTGCCTGCCGCTTTGGCTGATCGGAATCAAGAAGACTACGTGGTAGCCGAGGGCGACCTTGGAAAAGCCGCCGATCCCTCCTATACGGTGTCCTTTAGGTGTTGCGGACCGGCGCACCTTCCCCCGACCGATATCCTCGTTGCGGACCTGTCACGAGCGCCTTTCAGTAATGGGGTCGCTCTTTTGATCGACGTCATGACTGCTCTTGCGCACGAACTCACTGCTCAGCACGCAATCGATTCTGCGAAGCGTTATCGAGGCGAGTTCGCGCCCGCTCAAAAGGGGGCGCAAAACGAAACGCGGCAAGGGAACAAAGATCGCAGATCGCAAACGGCCTGCCGTCACAAGTGCACCTGCATTTGATCTGCCGGGGTCCACCCTAGATTTGTGTTTCCACTCGGTTGCAATCCGCTCTAAACGAGAGAAAAAAGGGCGGTCGGAGGACGGAATGTCGAGTGCCACCATACTTTCCGATGCCGCGGGCCTGCGCGCCATCGCGGAGCAGTCGAACGCCTGGCCGTTCGAGGAAGCCCGCAAGATCGCGGCACGGCTCAAGCAATTCCCCAAGGGGGAGGTGATCTTCGAGACCGGCTATGGCCCGTCAGGCCTGCCGCATATCGGCACGTTCGGGGAAGTCGCCCGCACCACGATGGTACGCCATGCCTTCCGCGTCCTCACCGAGGACAGGGTGCGCACGCGCCTGATCGCGTTCTCGGACGATATGGACGGACTGCGAAAGGTCCCGGACAACATCCCCAACAAGGACTTGGTCGCCCGGCACCTCGGCAAGCCGCTGACCCGGGTGCCCGACCCGTTCGCGACCCATCCGAGCTTCGGAGCCCACAACAATGCCCGGCTGCGGGCGTTTCTGGACACCTTCGGGTTCGACTACGAGTTCATGTCTTCGACGGAATGCTACACGTCGGGGCGCTTCGACAAGGCCCTGCTGACCGTGCTCGCCCGGCTGGACGAAGTCATGGCGATCATGCTGCCGTCGCTGCGCGCCGAGCGGGCCGGTACCTATTCGCCGTTCCTGCCGATATCCCCGCGCACCGGCGTCGTGCTTCAGGTTCCAGTCGTCGCGCACGACGTTGCGGCCGGCACCATCCAGTACGACGATCCGGACACCGGTGAGCGCATGACGGCGCCGGTCACCGGCGGACACTGCAAGCTGCAGTGGAAACCCGACTGGGCGATGCGTTGGCTGGCGCTCGGCGTCGACTACGAGATGGCCGGCAAGGACCTCATCGATTCGGTCAAGCTCTCCGGCGACATCTGCCGCGCATTGGGAGGCCGACCGCCGGAAGGCTTCAATTATGAATTGTTCCTCGACGACAAGGGCCAGAAGATTTCGAAGTCGAGAGGCAATGGCCTCACCATCGAGGAATGGCTGCGTTATGCGACCCCGGAAAGCCTGACGCTGTTCATGTATCGCGAGCCGAAGGCCGCCAAGCGCCTTTATTTCGATGTCATTCCGCGCCACGTCGACGAGTATCAGCAGTTCCTGGAAAGCTATCAGCGCCAGAACGCCAATCAGCGGCTCACCAATCCGGCGTGGCATATCCATGCCGGCGATCCGCCTCCTCCGGAGATACCGATC
This sequence comes from Xanthobacteraceae bacterium, assembly GCA_030037185.1. The sequence continues at coordinate 2,361 of JASHRR010001071.1, forward strand.
TCGTTCAGCATGCTCCTCCATCTCGTCGCGGCGTCGAACGCCGAGAATGCCGAGACGCTGTGGGGCTTCATCGGCCGCTACCTGCCGGGCGTGACGCCGCAAAGCCATCCCCGGCTCAGCGCGCATGTCGAGCACGCCATTCATTATTTCCGCGACTTCGTGCTGCCAGCCAAGGAGTTCCAGGTGCCCGACGAGACCGAGCGTGCGGCGCTCATGGACCTGCGCGAGGCGTTGTCGCAACTGCCGCCCGACAGCACCGCAGCAAAAATCCAGGAGGTGGTCTATGAGATCGGCCGCCGGCCGCCCTTTCTCGACACATCCGGCAAGCCGACGAAAGACGGCAAGCCCGGCGTGTCGCTGGAATGGTTCAACATGCTCTACCACGTGCTGCTGGGCCAGCGGAAGGGCCCGCGCTTCGGTTCGTTCGTGGCGATCTACGGGCTCCGCAACACGATCGACATGATCGATGGCGCGCTGGCGCGGTCGGCGTGACGACGACACCGATGGGATCGGTTCTCAAAAATGACCGTCTGGCCTATGTGCGCCCCAGTGCTCCAGCCAGAGCCGAAGGCTTGGCTGGGAGGGGCGCGGCTGTTAGCCAGGATTCCTCTTGCGGTCGCAATAGGACCGGGACCAGAAAACCGGCGCACGATTAACTCTGTTCAGCCTGCCAGCGAACTCCTTAACTAACCCATGTTTCACGCCGCCGCGAACTTGTGGTCTTGAGGTTGTTCACGAACACGGAAAGATCGAGGTTGAGAGGCAGGGCGATCAGCAAGTGGACGATCAGCCTCCCCGTTGAGTTCGAGGAGACCCCGGCATCGCGCCTTTTCGATCTCCTTGAAGCGGTTCAGCATCTCCGCGTCTATGCACTTCCGCCGACACCGAGATCAAGCCGCCGCCCTTGCGATGCCGGCCGAGCGACAGATCTCTTGGGTTGTGCACCGGCTTGGGGCGCGAAACTCCATCTCGTTCCGGCACGGAAGCTAACATGAGATGGAAGTCGTTCATTGGCTCGCCCATACAATGCGGGCGACCCACAGCACGTCTTCGCCCGCCAGCGTCCCTTCGACTTGTTCCGGACAGAGCGATTTTAGCTCCAGCGTCTTGGCGTTCTTGCGCCTGAGTTCCCGCAGCATCAGTTCACCGCTCCTGGTCTTGACAACCACCCGATCGCCACGGCGGATCGGCGCCGTCGGCGACACGATGATGTGGGCCCCGTCCCGATAGATCGGAAGCAGCGCATCGCCGGCGATCTCCAGCGCATAGGCATGGATGTCCTCGACGGCAGGAAACGGCGACGTGTCCCAGCCTTCGTCGGACGGAAATCCGTGGTCGTCGAAACGGCCGTTGACGCCGGCTTGTGCGAAACTGATGAGGGGCAGCGTCTTGCCGGGGGGGCGCGCTTCATCCGAGATCAGGGCAACGAATTGGTCCAGCGTCACGCCGGTGGCAGCCAGGGACTTTGCGACCGATTCGGTCGAAGGCCAGCGCTCCCGGCCATCAGGCGTGATCCGCTTCGATTTGTTGAAGGTCGTGGGATCGAGGCCCGCCCGTTTGGCAAGCCCCGATGCCGACAGCTTCGCTCGCGCGGCCAGCCGATCGATGGCCATCCAGATTTGCGCGTGCGTCAACATGGTCGGGCTCCCGCAGGGCGTACACCGGTCTTGGGGGTGTAGCGTCGCCGCGGATAGGAATTATAACCTGCGTACGACGGCGTCCAGTGCAATGTTTCCGTCACCGCGGATCATCTGGGCGGCTCGACGGCCCGCGTCGGTTGAGCCGCCTCGGCCCGCATCAAGCCGGGGATTATGTGAGATATCCGTGCTAGCGCCGGCCGCTTCCTGTCGCCCCGCGAGCGAGCCGCACCAGCAACCACACCGGCACCACCAAAACGGCGCCGAGCAGGAAGTCCTGCCACACCCAGCGGACGGCGTCGAATCCCATGTCCCACACCTGCCGGGCCAACTTTTCGATGCTGTGAAGAATGTTTGACGGATCGAGCCCGGCGGCCGAGAGGATGAACCCGATAATGATCGACAACAGCACGAGCCGCACCACGACTGCGAGCGGCGGGCCGCCAAGGAAACGGCTGAGCAGATCCGGCACTTCTTTCTCGTGTGCCGTACCGATTCTATTGGTCCATTTCGATCGCATCTTCTCTTCACTTTGGTCATTTGCCGCCACTGCGGCCCCCGCAAAACACGCGTGGCCTTATGGGACGGCGAGTAGAGCGCGGGCGCCCTTTAGCTGAGCGCAAGGCCAGCCGGATAGCCGTCACTTTAGTACATCCCCCGGCAATTTTGCGAGCGTGTTCCCCGGCCTCCTGCGCAGGCGGGAGGAGCCTTGCCTCCCGCAATCGAGCAAAGCCTCCAGCGCCTCGATGCGATCGGCATCGCGCGGGAGCTTGTCCCAGCGCAGCCGGCTAATGCGCGGGAAGCGCATCGCGATGCCGGATCGGTGCCGCCTCGAGCGCTGCAGGCCCTCGAACGCCACTTCGAATACCAGACCGCGGTCGGGAGCGTGCGCCACTTCCCGCACCGGACCGAAGCGATTGACGGTGTTGTTGCGCACGAACTTGTCAATCTCGCCAAGCTCCGCATCGGTGAAACCGAAATAGGCCTTGCCGACCGGGACCAGTTCCTCGCCCGCCGGCCCGGCGGTCCATACTCCAAAGGTGTAGTCCGAATAAAACGACGAGCGTTTGCCGTGACCGCGCTGCGCATACATCAGCACCGCATCGACCACTAAGGGATCGCGCTTCCACTTCCACCACGGCCCCTTTGGCCGGCCCGGCAGATAGGGCGCATCGCGCCGCTTGATCATCACGCCTTCGACGGCCTGCGCATCCGCGCCGGCCCCCGCCGCCGCAGGATCGGCCCTGGCCGCCGCAAGCTCCTCCCAGGTGGCGAAAGGCACCAGCGGCGACAGGTCGACGCAGGCAAGCTCGAGCCTGCCGACGAGAGCTTCGAGCCGGGCGCGGCGCGCCGCCAAGGTTTCGGCGCGGACATCGACGGTGCCGTCAACCAGCACGTCGTAGACGCGCAGATGAGCCGGGAATTCCGCCATGAGCTTCGGCGTCACGGTTTTGCGATTGAGCCGCTGCTGGAGAACGTTGAATGGTTGCACGCGGCCCTCGCGCATGATCAGCAGCTCGCCGTCGAGCGCGCCTTCGAATGCAAACGATTGCACCAGATCCGGGAAGCTCGGCGAGATATCCTCGCCGGTGCGCGAAAACAGCCGTTTGATGATCTGCCCGTCCGGACGCCGGCCCGCCGTCGCCTGCACCCTGATGCCGTCCCATTTCCATTCGGCAAGAAACTCGGCCGCGTCGAGCGCAGCCAACTCCGCCTCCTCGATCGCATGCGACAGCATGGGCGGGCGGAACGGCGCCGGATCGCCGCTGTCAGGCTTCCCGCCACGCCCCTCCAGCCAGGCGAAGAGATCGCCATAGGGCGGCTTCAGGCCGGGCCAGATGATTTCGATTTCATCCACATCGCGGTCGCCGAGCGCCGCCACTGCGGTCTTGGCAAGCCGCATCGACACGCCGATGCGCAGCGCGCCGGTGACGAGCTTCAGCAAGGCCCATCTCCCCACCTCGTCGAGGCCATCGAGCCATTGCGACAACTGCGCCGCGAGATCGGTCTTGCCGAGCGCCTCGAGCGTGGTCACGACTTGCGCCAGGGTTGGGCCGCGGCTGGCGACGGCCGGTTCCTCTTGCCTCTCCCCCGCAGGCGGGGGAGAGGGGTGCTCGCCGGGAATCAGTGCCAGGGGACATTCCCCCTCGTCAGCCGTGCCGCGCCAGCGGCGGACGGGACGGTCGGGCTCCCGGACCGGCCACATCAGCGCGACCGTTTCGGAGAGGTCGCCGACATAGTCGTAAGACAGTGCGAACAGGGTCGGGTCGGTGCGCTGTGCGATCAAGGCGCGAATGAGGCCCGGCTTGGCGTGGCGGAACGACAACCCACCCGTGATGGCAGCGAGCGCGTAGCCGCGGTCCGGATCGGCCGTGGTGCGGAAATAATCGGTGAGCAGCTGTAGCTTGTTGTTGCGACCTCCCTCGTAGGCGAGGCGGTCGAGCAGCGCCGCGAAGCGGTTCATGGCTCGTGGCTTTCGAAACTGCCGGACTCGGCCTGTTCTTCCTCGCCGTAGCCCATCATGTTCAGGTTGTGGCGCCGGCGCAAGGACTTAGGCTGGCAACCCTACCTATCGGCACTCATTGACGCTAAAGGGCTTTTTCGGCAAGTGGCAAACCGGGTAATCGGAGCGGCCCGGCAGGCTCCGATTGAACGCCGCTACTTCAGAACGAGATACGGAGAGGCCATCAAGCTATTCTTTGGTGAGCAAAAAAGCGAGTTCGGGCCGCGAGGGATAATCGCAATCGGCGAGGTTG
>JASHRR010001072.1 GCA_030037185.1 Xanthobacteraceae bacterium
CGGTGCTCTTGTGCCGGGATATTTTCCAGACGCTTGGAGGACAGAGGCCGGACACGAGGCCCGGCCGGTCAGCAGGGCGAGGATGACGAACGGCACGGCGCCACCGGCAACCGCCGTTTCGCCTGCAACTCCGATCAGGTATCCGCCATCTCGGCTCAAATCGACGGTGCGCTCCAGCAGGCGCAGCCGCTGCTCCTCGGGTCCGATCGCGTAGCCATGTCGCGCGCCGTCGGCGCTTGTCGTCGCGCTCTCACCACGCAGGGGCGTGAGCGTCCTATCCCATAATGAGCGCGAGGACCGAACTTCGGGCTTCGCTATGTCAAGCGGCGTGATCTTCCAGTACCATCCGGACAACGGCAGTTCGAATAGCGGTTCGGTGAGCGTCGGCCTCCCACGATTGGAGGACTGCTTTGGTGCTGCCGCCACATCGGCCACCAGCGTGCTCAAGTAGACACCGAGCCGCCGATCGAACGAGCGCTCCACGGCATCGTGGTAAATCGACGACAGAACAACACCCGTAGCAGCGAGAATGATGCTTGCCAGTAATGCTGCCGTGGCGGAAAGCACAAACATCCCTCGCATACGCCCGTCTCCAAGTTGCAGGCGAACATAATATTTCTGAAGCTGTGCCCTGGTTGACACACTACAAATGCGGGATGAACACACCTGAATAAGTTGTTGCCTGATATGGCCAGTTATGTTGGGCCCTTGGACACCCTTGGTGCCGCAGCCACCGACCTACCCTGTGCGCACCCCATGTGCCCGAGGGGGCCAAGGACCCAAAGGGGTGCCGGGCTCCAAGGGGCAAATGTTGGCAACCTGCTGTTGTGATTGTTCACTCTGTGGCGTAAGGGCCAACCCCTCGGCGAGAGATCAGGTGCGTCCGTTAGGCGACTTCGGCCGGAGCCAATCGGTTAGCCACGCCGAAGCCGATCCGCACCGCCAACAACAGCACGGTGAGCGCGATCACGGCATACATCAACGCAGAGGCGAGCTGCACGCCGATGCGCATCTCGGTCAGCCGGACTTGCTCCAGCACGCGCGGATCGATCAAGCGAGCGGCGAACAGGTAGGCGTTGTCGTAGCCCTTGAGCTTGATGAGCGCGTCGACGTAATCCGTGTCCCCCAGCCAACCGGCAATCGCCTCGCCGTCGCCGATCTGGGCCAGGCGGTCAGCGGGCGGCAGCGGTGGTTCCTGCACTTGGGGCGGAAGGCGAATGTCAGCCTTGAGGATGACCGATTGATCCGACCTGAGCATCATCGCCACCGGCATGCCGCGAAGCAATGCCTGGGTGGTGAAGCCTTGGCGGAACCTGTCGATATCCTGATCGAACAAGGACTTCGCCTGCGCGACGTCGCTCGCCATGAAGTTGGTCTCGGCCTGGATCGAGAGCTCGTGTTGCTTCAGATAGGCCTCCGAAACGATCACGGAGTTTTCCATAACCGCGCGGGTGCGGAGCAAGAACAGCCGGTCGAACCCGCGGTCGAGATTGACGCTCGCGACCACGGCAACCAGCACGGCAGGCACCACGGCGATCACCGAGAACAGGGCGGCGATCAGGACGTGGAGCCGCGCCCCCGCGCTGCCCCGCCGCCGCGCCTGGACGATATGCCAGACCTCCCGGCCGATGATCGCAAGCAGCAGCAGCACCGTGACAAAATTCACCGCCAGGAGGGTGACGACCACGTTGTAGGTCGCGCTAACGAAAGTCAGGTTCGCCAGCACCAGGAACGTCGTCAATGCCGACAGCAACGCCGCGACGACGGCGATCGGGCCGATCATTCCGGTGGCGAGCCGTGTCGCCGTTGGCGCCTCGGCGGTTTCGACGGCTGAAGCCTCCTCGACGGTCGTCATCGCTCCCCCGGGATTGGGGCCACCATCAGCCCGGCCTCTGAAGATGCCCTTGCGTCATCGCGACCGGACGGCTCAATGAAGTCGAGAAACGTCGATGTATGGCATGACATGTGATGCGCAAATACAACAATGTTGCCCGTTTGCGCCACTTTTGTGGCTTGAACAAGCTGAGGCACCATTTTTGGTAGTTCTTGGCAGTTCAACCCTTGCCGACACGTTCTGGCGGCGGTTTCATCGCGTTCTGCCCTCCCGGTTGGCGTGACCTCGAGAATCCTAGTTTCTAGGCGATGAAGATCAAGCGTCCGCTGGGTGTCCCGGCCGATCGTGGCTTTTGAGGCCGCCCTGCCGATCGGGTCGACCACTAGATCATCGGCTGACTGTTCGCCGGGCCCACCAGTGCGGCTTTACGCTTCACGATCGACGGCTGATGGCTGGTTTCTTCGTTTGTCGATCGCAAGGAGCATTGGCGCGGCGGGCGCGCCTTGCCGAGGATCGGCCGCCCCTCTTTGAGAGCGCCGGCCAGCTTGGCGAGGTGCCGTCGCAAAGAAGTTTTCCACCCGCCTAACCCGACCTGCAGCGCATAACTTCCTCTACCCTTTGGGTCTTCTTTCGCGGGCTTAATCGCACCAACGCACCACCGACCTCGCTAAGCGACAGGCAAAATTGGTACAGACGATGAGGGGCCTGAGCTTCAGCCCCAATGTGCGCATTGCGACGCTTTCGGCAGATATTCCACCTGAAGGCCACTTTTCGGCCCACGGAATGCCTCATCGGCCATGCGTAATTCTTACCGCGTGCGGTTTCCACGCGGCAGGACAATCCGCTCGCGACCTCGGTCCCCTTCGTGGTGCCCCTTGTCGGGGGAGTGGGGTGTTGTTGCGAAAGTCCGGTCCCTGCCCTCAGCACGGGGACCGGGTACTTCCGTCGAAGTAGCCGCGGCCCCAGGCGCGTGGAGGGATGTGGGGAAATGCGCCGGGGGCAACGCGGGGTTTCCACAGACAGCTCAGCTACGCGGCAGCAAAGCAACGATGCCGATCCGCTGTCTGTCGGCTTCTCGACGCTTTCCACAACAATGTAGGCGGCGTGTCCGCGGCGCAACACCCGGCCATCGTCGCATGCTGGCGCCTGTCAAATGAGCTTGCCCTTCGGCCCATCAACAGCGCCGCCGCGCTAGCCTGGCGGCGCTGGCGTGATCATCACACCCCGAATCCTGCTCCGTCATTGCCGCAGGGCTTCGGCCGCCCCGGATGCCCGGCGCGTTCCCGGGCTGGGGGCGCTCGCAGAACGGCCGCGGTTCAGCCGACCGGAAAGCTGCCACGCCCCTTAGTCATATGCACCCGTGGGGCGCACCCGGCGCCAACCCCGCACTGCCTGTCGCGGCAAGACAGGCGGGGGAGGGTAGCGGGGCTCGCGGCTGCCAACACGGCGTCCGCGCCGGTTGATACCTGACTGATGAGGAATCGCCCGGTCGGCGAGGATTCCTAACCGCGCCATTGCGTCGCCTGCCGACACCGCCTTGGAGATCATGTAGGCTGTGGGTCAAGCGCGATCGCAACGAAAGCGGTGCGCGAGTCCGAGGGGAGGCACCTATGGCAAGACCTAACGTTTCGTTTAAGGCTGCGGTTCTGGCGGGCAGCATGGCGGCTTGGCCTGCCATCGCCGGCGAGGTTACACCGGACCGGCTCGTGAATGCCGACAAGGAGCCGCAGAACTGGTTGATGAACCACCGCACCTATGACGGCCAGCGCTTTTCGCCGCTCGCGCGCATCAACCGCGACAACGTCAAAAACCTGAAGCTCGCCTACGCGGTGCCGCTCGGAGGCGGCGCGGGCAACGAGTTCGCTAACGCCACACCGCTCGCCGAAGACGGTTTCCTCTACGTCACCGACTCATGGAACGTCCTCTACAAGATCGACGCCCGCTCGGGCGCCGCTGGCCGCATCATTTGGCGCATGGACCCCAAACAGGATCGCCAGATGCGCAGCCGCGGCGCTGCGCTGTGGGGCAACCTCGTTGTCACCGGTGCCGGCGGTTTCGGCAACTCGCCGCGCATCATCGCGACCGACAAGGAAACCGGCAAAGTGGTCTGGGAGACCTCGTTCTCGGACACGCCGGACGTGACCTTCACGGCGGCACCGCTTGCGATCAAGGACAAGATCATCGTCGGTGCCGCCAACGGCGACCAGGGCGTGCGCGACTGGATTGCCGGGCTCGATGCCGCAACCGGCAGGCGCTTGTGGCTCAAATATACGATCCCGGCGCCGGGCGAACCTGGCAGCGAAACCTGGAAAGGCAACACCGAGGCTTGGCGCACTGGAGGCGGCGCGGTGTGGGTAACTGGCACCTATGATCCGGCCAGCAATCAGACCCTGTGGGGAACCGGCAATCCGGTGCCGATGTTTGATCCGTTCTACCGGCCGGGCGACAACCTCTACACCAACAGTCTGATTTCATACGATCCCGACACCGGCAACATGAACTGGTATTTTCAGTTCACGCCGGGCGACAAGTGGGACTACGACGAGGTTGGCACCCATATCCTAATCGACGGACAGGTCGGCGGGCAATCGCGCAAGCTGATTACGCATTCCGCGCGCAACGGCTTTCTCTACACAATGGAGCGCGCCAATGGCGCAATGGTGCTGGCGAAGCCCTATATGGAGGTCAACTGGACCAAAGGCATCGACCAGAAGACCGGCAAACCGCTCGACTATGATCCTGCCAGGGACATTCAGATCTATGCGGGCGTCGGCAACCTCAATCCGAACGACCCGCCCAAGAAGGTCTGTCCGTCGCTGTTGGGCGGCAACAACTACTGGCCGAGTTCCTACAGCCCGAGAACCAGGCTGCTGTACATCCCGGCTCTATCGAACTGCTCGACGATTACGATCGACCGGGAAAAGCACAACAAGGAGAGAGGCTGGAACGGCGGCCTCGCCACCACCCTCGAACGGTGGGAAAGCGACCTGAAAGCCGCCGACCCGCTGACCGGCGAGATCAAGAAAAGCGTGCACCTGAGCTACCCGAATTTCAGCGGCACGCTCGCGACCGGCGGCGGGTTGGTGTTTCTCGGGCTGCTGGATGGCACAGTTGCGGCGTTCGATGACACCTCGCTCGACCAGATGTGGAAAATCAACGTCGGTTCAGGCTTTTCCGCGCCGCCAATGACGTTCGAAGTCGATGGCAAGCAATATATCGCGATCGTTTCCGGGCCGAGCCCGGCGGCCAGAGCCAGGCTCGTCAATACGCCGGAACTCCGAGACCAGCGCAATGCACTGGTGTTGTATGTGTTCTCGTTGTGAATAAGTCGAGCGCCATCGACAACCGGCGATCAGCAACCAGGGCATGCCGCCGGGCCGAGGGTCCTCGGCCCGCAACACTCAACGCTGTGGCGACCGCTGCGCACCTGCATGTCGCGGCCGCCCGGTGTAGCGAAGGAAGGCGGGGATCGCTGCGCCCCTCCCCTCACCCGCTGGTGCGGATCACCTGTATTTCCAGATCGCGGATTTTCTTGCGCAGCGTGTTGCGATTGACGCCCAACAGATCGGCGGCGCGGATCTGGTTGCCGCGGGTGGCGGCAAGTGCGGCCGACACTAGCGGATATTCGATCTCCCGCAGGATGCGATGATAGAGGCCGGGCGGCGGCAGGCCATCGGCAAAGCCGCCGAAATATTGATTGAGATAGCGTTCGACCGCCGCCGAAAGGTTTTCCTCCGAGCGGCTTTCTTCGCCGAGCGGGGTTGGCGTCGACGGCGCGAGCTCGTTGTCGATGACTGCGCTGGTGATGGTTTCCTGAGGATACAACGCGGCAAGGCGGCGCGCGAGATTTTCCAGTTCGCGCACGTTGCCGGGCCAGCGATAGCGCTTGAGGCGCTCGATCGCGGCGATTTCGATCTGTTTGTTCGGCAGGCCTTCGCGCTCGGCGAGCTTGAAGAAATGGCGGATCAGGTCGGGGATGTCCTCGGCGCGCTCGCGCAGCGGCGGCAGCCGCAGCGGCACCACATTAAGCCGGAAATACAGATCCTCGCGGAACAGGCCCTGTTGGATCAGGATCCGCAGATCCTTGTTGGTGGCGGCAACGATGCGAACGTCGGTCTTGATCGGCGTGCGGCCGCCCACGGTTGTGTATTCGCCTTGCTGCAACACGCGAAGCAAGCGCGTTTGCGCTTCCATTGGCATGTCGCCGATCTCGTCGAGGAAGAGTGTGCCGCCCTCGGCCTGCTCGAACCGCCCGGCATTGCGCGTGTTGGCGCCCGTGAAGGCCCCCTTCTCGTGGCCGAACAGTTCAGACTCGATGAGCTCGCGCGGGATCGCTGCCATGTTGATGGCAACGAACGGCCCGGACCGCCGTTTACCGTAATCATGCAGCGCGCGCGCCACCAGTTCCTTGCCGGTGCCGGATTCCCCGGAGATCAGCACGGTCAGGTCGGTCTGCATCAACCGTGCCAGCAGACGGTAGATTTCCTGCATTGCGGGCGAGCGGCCGATCAAGGGGATGTCGATTTCCTCTGCCTTGCCCCCCGCTGCCGCGGGGCGGTCCTTCGGCTCCGACAGCGCACGGCCGACGATGGTGGTCAGCTCCTTGAGGTCGAACGGCTTCGGCAGATACTCATAGGCGCCGCGCTCGGAGGCGCGGATCGCTGTCATGAAGGTGTTCTGCGCGCTCATGACGATGACCGGGAGGTCGGGTCGCAGTTTCTTGATGCGCGGCAAGAGATCGAACGCGTTCTCGTCGGGCATGACCACGTCGGTGATGATAAGATCGCCCTCGCCCTGGCTGACCCATCGCCACAGGGTAGCGGCGTTTCCGGTCGAGCGCACCTCGTAGCCGGCGCGAGACAGCGCCTGGTTGAGTACGGTTCGGATCGCAGCGTCGTCATCCGCGATCAAAATACTACCAGCGGGCATTGGCATCACCTTTAGGTTTCTCCGCCCGGCTCGGCGTCGTCACCCATGAACTTGGGCATAAGCACACGAAAGATGGTTCGTCGTGGTTGCGACTCACATTCGATGATGCCGCCGTGATCGCCAATGATCTTGGCGGCGAGCGCAAGACCAAGCCCGGTGCCGGTCGGCTTGGTGGTTACGAAAGGATCGAAAAGATTCGGCATCAGGTCATCGGACACGCCCGGCCCGTTGTCCTTGATGCAGAATTCGAGCGGCAGCGCGACCTTCGATCTGCTTCCAGGAAGCGACAGCCGCACACCCGGCCGGAATGCGGTGGTCAGCTGGATTTCTCCGTCCGTGGCGGTTTCGCCGATCGCCTCGGCGGCGTTCTTGACGAGATTGAGAAACACTTGAACAAGCTGGTCGCGATTGCCCAGCACCGGGGGCAACGACGGATCGTATTCCTCGACGAACCGGATGTGCCGCGCAAAGCCCGATTGCGCCAGTCTGCGCACGTGATCGAAGACCACATGAATATTGACCTGCTCGCGCTGCACCGGACGCTTGTCGCCGAACACTTCCATGCGGTCGACCAGTTTGACGATGCGGTCCGCCTCGTCGCAGATCAACCTGGTCAGAATGCGGTCGTCGTCGCTCGCCTGCTGCTCCAGCAGCTGGGCTGCGCCGCGAATGCCCGACAGCGGGTTCTTGATTTCATGCGCGAGCATGGCGGCGAGCGCGGTCACAGACCGCGCTGCGCCGCGATGCGTCAGCTGCCGGTTCATCTTATCAGCCATCGTGCGCTGCTGGAGCATCACGACGACCTCGCTCGGCCCCTCCGGTACCGGAGCCACGTGAAGATCGACCAGACGTTCAGACGGCGTGCGCGGCGTGCCGAGATCGACTTTGTATTCGTTGACGGCGCCGCCGCGCTGACGGACCTGCTCGATCAGCGCCAGCAAGGGGCTTCCGAACGGCACCAAGTCGCGCAGGACATGACGGCGCAGCAGGGCGACCGACATATCGAAAAAATCCTCCGCCGCCACATTGGCGTCTTTGATCATGCCGTCCGGGCCGACCACGATCACGGCGAGCGGCAGCGCATTGAGGATGGCTTCCGCCGGGCTGGCGGCAGCGTGCGGGCCGCGGCTTCCGACCATGCTCATGCGGCCGCCTGCCGATCGCATGCGTGCAAAGACATGGCGTCGAATGCCTCTGCCAGCCGGCATAGGGTTTCGCGCGGGCTTGGCGCAGTCAGCACGCGCTCGCGCAAGGCTCTCAAGGCTTCACAAGGTGAGCCGGCCGTGGCGGCCGCAGAGTCAAGCGCCCAGCCGACATGCTTGCGGGCATGTTTCATGCCGATCCGCTCGCCGTGATGCGCGAGCATTTCCTCATAAAGCGCCGTGATGAGCTCGAGCTGCCTGGCGAGGACCGGCGGGTCCTCAAGCGGGCCGCCTGCGAGGTAGCACGCGAGTTGCCCCGGAAACCACGGCCGGCCCTGAGCGCCGCGAC
>JASHRR010001073.1 GCA_030037185.1 Xanthobacteraceae bacterium
TGGTGGACATGCTCGCGCCGGAGAACGGTGAGGTAAAGAGCGAGGCCCGTTTTGAAGTCGACATGGTCCCGAAAAAGCTTCGGTTCGCGGCCGCCATGACCTTGACGGAATTCGGCCGCGCCATCCAGGTGGAACCTGGCCGTTATTCGACCGTGTTGAAAGAGCCGATTGGCGTAGCCGGCATCGTCGCCCCGTGGAATTCGCCCGTCGTGTTGTTCATCCGCTCGCTCGGACCGGCTCTCGCTGCCGGCTGCACCGTGGTCGGCAAACTGCCGGGCTGGACCGCGCAAACCAACGCACTGATGTGTGAGGTATTCGCCTCGGTGCAAAGCTTGCCGAAGGGCGTGCTGAACGTGTTCTCAGGCCTGCACAGCGGCGGCGTGCGCGCGATGATAGGCCACCCGTTGGTGCCGACAATCAGCTACACCGGGAGCACCAAGGTCGGACGGGAGATTTCCGCGGCTGGCGCCAAGAACCTCAAGCGCTTCGGTCTCGAACTCGGCGGGAAAACCCCGGTGTTGCTGTTTGACGATGCCAACCTCGACAAGGCGCTTCCAGTAGTTGAGAAGGCGCTCACTGTATTCGCCGGGCAGTTCTGTATGACCGGCAGCCGGCTCTTGGTGCAGCGCTCCGTCCTGGACGACGTGCGCAAGCGTCTCGCAAAACGGCTCGAAGCCGTCAAGGCCGGTCCCGCGTCCGATCCGGAGAGCGACATGGGGCCGATGATCAATCTCGACGCTGTGCGCCGCGTCGATAAGATCGTCGAAGACGCGATCGCGACCGGCGCGAAAGTCGTGGTGCGTGGCGGCCCATTCAAGGACAGCTCGCTAGCGAAGGGCGCTTTCTATCGCCCAACCCTTCCGGAGATCACCAACCACGACATCCCCATCGCGCAGGAGGAGGTGTTCGGCCCCGTCCTCGTCATGCAGGCCTTCGACAGCGAGGCCGAAGCAGTCGCGCTCGCCAACAACTCGACGTACGGCCTCAGCGCATCGGTCTGGTCCGAGAACGTGGATCGCCCGATGCGGATCGCCCGCCAGCTCGAGGCCGGGACCGTGTGGATCAACAACTGGGCGGTGGTCTACGACGAAACCGCTCCGATACCGGCACTCTTCGGTCGCGATCAGGACGCTTGCACGGCGCGGGCATTTCCAGACTGAGGATCTGCGAAATGTCGCCCATGGCCGACATTTGCCGGTTCCCTGGACAACTCTTTATGAGAGGCGGTCGGGCGGTGGTTTGGGGGGGGCGTGCGTCCCCTCTTTGACTCCGCCGCCTTCAACCCGGACTTCCAGGTGTATCGCCTCGGACGGCAAGATGATCGCCCTCCGTGAACGGACGCCAAGGGTAAGGAGGATCTGCCGTTCACTCGGCACACGGCGTTCAAACTCATAAAAATTGCAAACAACGAAAACCTGCTAGATTTTGCCCACGGGCAACATATGCCTGTCATGGATGGGGACCAAGAAAAGTTACGGGTTACGGGGAAGCCGGTAACTCAGCGCGCATCATTTACCACCCGTGTCCAACCTCGTGAAGCGTTCGGCTTCTTCCGCGCTCGCCTCTCTCGACCTTGCCTGCCGGGTTCATCGTTCGGGCGTTTCCGCAACGCTCACCACCACGCCGTTTAACCGCAGCAGCTTGCGGTCGCTTGGGATCAAATCAGCATCTGATTGCCGAACCCGAAGGGCCTCTTTCATCTCTCGTAAATCGCCGTGTGAAACGGGCGGTGCTCGTGACACGAACCCGTCCGGACCTCGCGGTCCATCTGTCGCTACGCCAGCAATCCGCGCATCGGCGCGATCGCGTCGCTGCCCGGGAAGATGTCTGCGGTTAGCACGCGCTCGTCCACGCGCAGGTGATCGCGCAGCAGGCCTTTTAGGACGGCGCGCAGATCGGTGGTCGCCTTAAGGTCTCGTTTCTCGTAAAGGTCGGTTTCCTTGACGCCCGGCCAATCGGCCACCACACGGCCGCCCTTGAGCGCGCCGCCGAGCAGCAGCGCCACGGTCGCGGTGCCGTGATCGGTACCCAAGGTGCCATTGATGCGGGCGGTGCGGCCGAATTCGGTGATCAGCGTCACCACGGTCTCGTTCCAGGCAGCGCCCATATTGGTTTTGACAGCCCCAAGCGCGGCGTCAAGTGCGCCGAGCAGTTGCGCCAGCCGACCGTTGGCCACCCCCTCATTATTGTGGGTGTCCCAGCCGTCGAGCGCGAGCGCGCCGACACGTGGACCATCCGGGTTGGCCAAAAACTTTGCCGCCGCGCCGGCAGCTTCGGCGAAATAGGCACGCACCTGATTGATGTTGCCGACTTGAATGGCCGGACCCATTTCACCGGGCTTGCGATCGGACGATCCCGCCGGCCCAAGCGACGCCAGGCTGATGCGTTCCTCCAGCACTTGCGCGAGCTTCGGATCGCTGTGGCGATAGAGGTCGAGCAGGCGCGTCGTCGTATCGTCGCTCACTGGTGGCAGCCGCGGCGGCACCCATGACAGCACTGGTGCCGGACCCCGCACCACCAGCGGCGTGATCGGGCCGACCGCGAAGGTCCGCCGTCCGTTCGTGCCGCTGCTGACGCGGTCATCCGGTTCGAGCTGGACAAGCGCGCGGTTGAGCCAGCCCGTATCGGCGCGGCCTGGGCGCGCCAGACCGCTTTCCAGCACGTCTTGTCCGTCGAAGTGAGAGCGCTCACGGTAGGGCGTTGCCACCGCATGCACCACAATGGCTTGGCCGGCCTTGTAAAGCCGATGCAGATTCGGCATTGCGGGATTGAGCGCAAACAAATCGTCGAGCGGCAGCGCTGGCTTTGCGCCATCGAGCCGCAGCGCGTTGTCACCGCGCAAGTTCACCCAATCGGGATCACCGACCGGCGCTACGGCCGCAAGCCCGTCGAGCGCGCCGCGTAGCACGATGGTCAGGAAGCGTGGATCGCGGCCTTCCGCGCGGGCAATCTTGGGAACAAATGCCCAGGCGAACAACGCGCCCGAGCCAAGCAGCAACTCACGGCGGGTTGCGGCATGAGGACAAGAGACGAGTAACTCGGCGGACATGATCATCTCCTTTGGAATTCTGGAGCCATCAGCAGCAGCGTCACCGCCTGCTGCTTGTTTTCGGCGCGGTTGACCGCATTGCGAGTTTCAGGCGAGGCGAGCGGGCCGAGCGAAGCTTCAAGCATCGCCTTGGGATCGAGCCGGTCCTGAATGTTGGGGTTCTGCGCATACGCATTCGCAGTTTCGAGGCGATGGGCGATGCCATCAATCCACGCCGCTTCCTCATCAGGGAAGCCCTTGGGTGCGGGCGGACGCCATAGCGGCTCGCCGAGCCGCGTGAGCGACGGCGCGGCGCGCCGCACATCCACGCCGTTGAAACCTCCGGCGCGGATATAGGTCATCATCCATTCGCTAGGCCGCTTGAGCTTGGTCTGCTCCGGCGTCCAGGATTCCTCCGCCATCACCAGAGCGCGCGCCATTTGCCAGAGATCGCCGTCGGTCTCGACGAACTTCTGCCGCAGCGTTTCGACCAGCGTCGCCGGCGGCTCGTCGGCAACGAAATGCCGCGCGAGCTTGGTTGCGACGTGTAGCGCAGTCGCCGGATGGCGGGCGAGATCGGCAAGCACCGCCTTGCCTTGCTCAAATCCGGAGTCGCGGTAAGCCTTGCCAAGCACGGTCTGCGGACCTGGCTCATGAAAACGCGGGTAGAACAGGAACTCGCCACCGCGTTCGGGGACGTCCCCGAAGATCGTCCAACCGGTGATCACCTTGGCAAAGCTCACCACGTCATCCTGGGTGTAGCCGGTGCGCACGCCGAGTGTATGCAGCTCAAGGATCTCGCGGCCGAGGTTCTCGTTGAGGCCCCGATCGCGGTTGATCCCGGCGACCGAGTTTGGGCCCATCGACGCCGAATTGCCGAGATAAATCAGCATCGCCGAATGGCTCTCCACGGCAACCAAAAGATCGACGAATTTGCCGAGCACGTGCGGGCGGATGGCCTCACGCTCATACGCACCCGCCTGAACGGTATCGGTAGCGTTGATGCAGAAATGGTTCGACCAGAACCACACCAGGCGCTCGATAAAACCAAGCTCGGAACGCACGGCGGCGTCGTAATGAACCTTCGCCTCGCGGAAAAAATTCTCCAGCATTGGCGTTTCCGGCTCAGGCTGGGCTGGCGCAGCCTTTGACGCCATTGCCTTTGCCTCGGCACTATTCGGGTCGGCCGACTTCTCCATTCCGGCGTTTTCGGCAGCCGGGTTTTGCATCATCGTATTATCGGCAGCGAGCCTGGTGGCTGCCTGCTTTGCGGCTTCCTTTGCGGCCTCTTGGCGCTTGGTCTCCAACTTTTGTTTTGCCAAGCGCTCGGCGATGAAGTCCGACGCCATGCGGCTCGCGGCACCACCGCTCAATAGCCCGGCATCGGGAATTTTGCCGGCATTTGGCTTGTCGAGCTCTGCAAGGAGCGCGCCTCTCGGATCGGAAGCGATCGCCGCGATGGTGCCCGGGCGCGGTCCAAAGCCGAAGCGGTGCAATGCGAGAGCCGCACTCCGGGGGTCGAGGGTCATGACGTTGTTCCTCCGTTGATGGCATCGGGTCCCTGCACAGCCAGCAAAATTTGGCCGCGGCCGGAGGTGCAAGACGTATCAGGCTCGGGGCCGCGCCGCCCCGAGGAATCGAGTCATCATCTTTTCTTCGAACAGGTGTCGTGACGTGTCTGCTTACCGGTCGCGATCTCCAATCTTCGCGGCACCCGGCATTTTTCTCCACACTGGAGGGGCGCCGAGAAGCGGTGGCTAACTCACAGTCGCGATAATATATTTTTATGCTACTATCTGTAGCATGGATGGGTGCGCAACGCAAGCCCTTTCGCGGCCGTACACCCACCCCGGATTAAGCTTTAAGCGCATTACGCGCTTTCGACGTGCTATGGCGAAATCCCGGCTACGTGATGCAGCACGCGCCATGGTCATGCTCGGGTTTGCCGACGCGTTCCGGAAGTCCGAGGTGGTCGCGCTGGACGTCGAGGACCTGGAGCTCTGCGATGAAGGCGGGTCGGGGCTTGGCAGTCGCGCGTATTATGACGTCATCAAGCAGGGCATTGCCTGCATCGGGCTCGACGCGTCGAAGTTCGACACTCACTCGATGCGGTCGGGCTCGATCTCGACAGCGGCGAGGAACGGGGCCAGCGTCTGGAAGATGAAGGAAATATCCCGGCAAGAGAGCACCGACGTTCTCGCCGGCTACATCCGCTAGGCCGAGCTGTTTCTAGCAGCATGGGTCGGTCGGGATGTATTTGAGGGGGCGAGATGGCGGGACCGCTTTGGCTCGTTTGGGCTGATTTAGGCTGCCTGTCGACTCGCTGCCGTTGGCTCGGCGTTGAGAAAATCCGCGCGCGGGTGGTTGATCGCTCTCATGTCATGTGCTGCGATCCGCTGACAGCCGCGGCTCCGGCACAGCGATCAAAACCGTGCAAACCACATTTGGTCCGTCGTACCTTCGATAGCTGCCGTGGTGACGCGATCGAGCGTCACAGCGGCTGTGGGCGATTAGCGGACCAACTGCACCTCAGCGAACAGCGTGCCTATTCGGCGACCTCCCCAACCTCCACAATCCGCGACACCCGGATTGTAAAGGTCGGCGCAGGCTGGCGACCAACTCGATCTGTTTGTCCGTGAATGGCCGCGGCTTGGAACATGTGAGGCCAAGTACTCCGGCCCGCAGTTACCAAAATCTGGCGACGATGTACTATGATTCGCTTGTTCCATGTGAGTGGTTCGGGAAGGCGTCCATGCCAGGGATCAACGTCCTGAATATTCAGCGCATCAGCGCCGAAGATCGAGCGAAGATTGAGGCAGTCGATCCGGCGATCGAATTGACCGACGCCGGGGGCTGGTATGACGGGGAAATTCGCGAAACGTGGCCTGCCTTTACCACGGCACGCTACTTGGCACCGGGCGCCGCGGGCTCGGGGACCCGCGAGGAACGCGATCGCCTCCTCGCCGAAGCTGAAGTAATCCTTGGTGGCTGGCCCTTTCCGCTCGATCTGCGCGCTAGGGCACCGAGGTTAAAATGGTTTCATCAGCGCCCTTCGGGTGCCAGCAATCTGCTTGTGAGCGATCTATGGGGCAGCCGCGTGGTGGTGACAACCTCACGAGGTTCGGGCAATACGCTGGCGATGGCGGAATACGCGGTTGCCGGTATTTTGCACTTTGCCAAGGGCCTCCACCGCGCCGCGGTCGATCGGGGCGCGGGCGTGTTCGACCATCACGCGTATCGACCGCTTCTATTGGAAGGTAAGACTGCGTGCGTCGTGGGCGCCGGCGGCATCGGGCTCGATGTCGGTAAACTCTGCGCCGCCCTCGGCATGCGGGTCGTCGGGACCCGTCGCCACCCGCACCCAGACGGGCCCCTGCCACCGGGATTCAGCGAGCTTAGCGGCGCCGGGGATCTCGATCGGCTGTTGCCGCAGAGCGATTTCGTGGTGATCTGCTGCCAATGGACACCGGAGACGAGCCGTCTGTTCGACAAGGGTCGCTTTGCTGCCATGAAGGCGGGGGGCGTGCTCATCAACGTCGCCCGGGGTGAGATCGTCGACGAGGAGGCCCTCGCCGACGCGCTCCAGCGCGATCATTTGCGCGGCGCAGCGCTCGATGTTTATGTCGGCGAATTCGAGCACACGCCGATCTCGCGGCTCTGGTCCGATCCCAGAGTACTGATTACGCCGCATATCTCGTCTGCCAGCGATCAGGACCGTCATGGCGCCATCAATCTCTTCTGCGACAATCTGCGCGCCTATCTCGAGGGCGGGCCGCTCCGGAATGTCATCGATTGGGAATGGGGCTATTAGAAGCACGATACTACGATCAAATGGGCGTCTCGCCGATCACACCGCGATCGACGGCGGTCGAGGGTGGCAAGAATCGCGGGCGCGCCGCCCGCGCTGTAGTACTCCGCCGCCGTGGCGATCTTGGCCTGGCGGAAGGCGGGCATGACCTCCTTCGCGAATCGAACGGCGTAGAGGAGAATGGCGCAGAGTGATCCGTGCTGCCAACGTTAAGCTTGCGTAAAGACAGGTGACGAGTTGTAGCTATCACACTTGCAATTCGACACTGGGACGGATCGCAGCGACGGGTCAAGGGCTGCCGTATCTCGCCGATGCCCGTATCTCATGTAACGTGAAAGTCATTCCCTATCGGGACAAGATGAAGTCGGGCTGCTGGGCGCTGGGACGCATCGTTTTCCCAGGACGTACTGTAGAAAGGGGTCGCCCCCAGGGATCGCACCGCAAGTGCCCAACCGGCTACGACGCAGGCGGCATGGCCTCGTCGCCGGTGCGCGGCGAGTGTTTCCACCCCGGCTTCGTGAACCGCATCTATGATGCGCACGCTGGCACAAATAGAAACAGCACGGTTATCCTCAACCACAGCACGGAACGGTTGCCTGTAGCCGATATCGGCCTCGTCAAAACCGCCGCGAAGCAGATGCCCATTTGTTTCGTTGATCGAGACTGTGCGCATATCAGCGGCCACGTCGTCTGGGAATGTGAAAATGGGGCCTGCCCAAACTCGAACCACGGGGCCATAAAGTGTTAGTAGTCTAAGATATTGGCCGTGGAGGCCCGGCCATTTGGCTTGTCGCCTATTGATGGGTTCTCGCGCGCGCAACTCTTCGAGACGCTGAACGAGATCGTCGGCCAAATCAGCACGATATTGCCCGAAAGCTTTTTTTGCCGTTCTCATCAGGTGGAAACGAGGCGCTGCGCCTCCATTCCACTCATTTACGGACACCAAACGTCCGCGGTGATCGCGGCGGTAAATGGCTTCGAGGCGCAGGAGCGCGAGTTCCGGCGAGCAGTCAACGAGATTAGTCATTCATGCGGCGCTGTTGTTTGGCCACGGGCGGAAGTTATGCATAAGTCCGACCTGTCACTCGCGGCGACGCGGCATTCGCGCTGGACGTGACAGAAGACTGCATGCGGGTCTATGCCGAACAGACTTGGGGAAGTTGGGCAGGCCGCGCTGATTTCGATCGGGCTTTCGACGAGGTCGTCCAGCTTGCTTGCCCGTCTAGTGGTCCGGTCCTGGAGTTCTGCACCTTGCATTCGTGCTGAACAACGCGCTCGGGTCGTCCGATTGTTTTCAGGGTTATCGCCGACTCTCAGGTAACCGCTGCCCACCGAAGCGCTTGGCAAACGCCTCCGCGTCGTCCGGCTTAACGTAGCAGAAGACCACGAAGTCGCTGTCATCGCGGCGCAGGGAGTACGTGAGCGGCGCGACCGACAGGGTATTCGCAAAACTGCGCAGATTGCACCGTTCTTGAGGCCATGCAGTTTCTCCGCAGCCAGCGCGACATGGTGGGGCCACTCGCGCTGAAGGTCGGACCGGGTGATTTTACCCTTCCGGCGGGTGCTGATTTACCAACCCTGCGCTTACTTGCCGTCGGCCGTCGCACCCGATGGCGCAGGCGGCTTCTTCTTGACCAGCATCCGGTGCAGTTTCCAGAGATCACGTCATCGAGAAACCTGCCGATCACGTTCGCCGAGATCAGCTCAACGCTGCGCGGGTCAAGCTGGTACGGACGGCGAACTCGAGGCTCGGAATGGCGATGCTATCGCGGGCGGAGCGCAATGACAGCGGGCGAGCACCTTTTTTGACATTTCCTGCCATCAATTCGTAGCCGCTTGGGGCTACCTATGGCGCCGAACCGGCAGGGGGCAGCCGGTAGAACGCCTGCTTGCAGGCCATTCATCTTCGGTGAGTTTGAATCGCGAGCTGACCGGCATCAAGGGAGAAATACGATGAATTTCAAAATCGCGTTGGCCGTCTCTATTGCAGTCGGCAGCTTGTTCGTGATCGGCGGCCGCGCAAATGCGACAATGGTGCCGATCGACATGGGTGCAGCGGTTGATAGCCTCGCCTTAATCGATCAGGTGCAATTCGTTTTCGGCGGACACAAGCATTGCTGGTATCCGGACGGCTGGAATGGCCCTGGCTGGTACTGGTGCGGGTATCGCTTGCGGAAGGGCCGGGGCTGGGGCGGCGGGGAAGGGTACCGCGGCTGGA
>JASHRR010001074.1 GCA_030037185.1 Xanthobacteraceae bacterium
CCGCCCATCTCACGCGCAGCCTCGGCAAGGCGGTTCGGGCGACGCAAGACTGGCGTGAATGCGTGGAAGGCGCCGATATCATCGTCGAAGCGTCACGCCTCGCCGAGCCGGTGCCGATGCTCAAAACGGCTTGGGTCAAGAAGAATGCCTTTGTCGTGACCTACGGCACGATGAGTGCGGTCGAGCTTTCGCTCACCGATATCATGGACAAAATAGTTGTCGACGACTGGGGCCAATGCAAGGCAGGGCCTTTCGGCGCTCTGCGCCAGCATGTGGAAGCCGGCAAGCTCTCGGCGTCGACGCTGCACGCCGAGATGGGCGAGATCGTCGCAGGACATAGAGGCGGACGCGAACGCGACGACGAGACCATTTTGTTCTGGCACCGCGGGCTATCCCTTTCCGATATCGCGCTCGGCGCGGCCATGCTCGACAAGGCGCAACGACTCGGCATTGGGCACCGCCTGCGCTATGCTTGATGGGATATGCCGACGCTGATTGCCAACGCGCGGATGTACGCCATCACGCCGACGGCGCGCGCCGCGTGGCGCGCGCTTTTTGAGTGGGTCAGCCGGTATTCGGATGTTCCCCTTCGCTACGTCGACCACGCCGCCCCGGCACCGCTTGAGGAACTATGGGCGCGCACCGATCTCGGTGCGGCGTTCATGTGCGGATTTCCCTTCGCAACGGCCGCGCTGCGGCCGCAGCTGGTAGCGGGTCCGGTCCCATCGCCGTCCCGGTACGGCGGCCGGCCGCTGTATTGCACCGATTTCGTAGTCCGGGCAGATAGCAAATTCGCACGTCTCAGCGACGTTTTCGGGACGCGGATCGGGTGGACCATCTCGCATTCCCAGTCGGGATACAATGCCGTCCGGCATCATCTGCTGCAATATCGCCATCGCAACCCCGAGCGGCTGTTTGCTGCAAGCATCGGGCCTCTCATCACACCACGGCGGGTGATTGAGGCCCTGTTGGACGGCACGATTGACGTCGGGCCGCTCGACTCGTACCTGCACGATCTCCTCGGCTGCCACGAACCCCAGACAGCGTCGCGGCTGCGAACCATCGAGTCGACTGTCATGACACCCATCCCGCCCCTGGTCGCCTCACGGACGACTCCGCCCGACATCGTCGAGCGGTTGCGGCGGGCGTTCGTCGGTGCGGCAGGCGATCCAGTGGCGGCTGATATCCTCGACAGGTTGCTGCTCGCAGGCTTTGTCCAGGTCACCGGCGCCGACTATGACCGGTTTGCGATCCAAGCGTTGGAAGCCGTTGCTGCTCATTATGAAGTGCCCGAATAGCGATCCAGCGCGCGAGCAGCCACAAATGACCGCTGGGTGGGATTCCCGCAATTGCGGCAGGTGCGCCGTGCTATCGATGGGATCGTCGCCAAGGACGAACCGCTGCGCGGCCATGAAGGGATCAAAACGTCACGAACTGCATCGGGTCCTTCGTCGCACCGTCGAAAGCGAAGCTGTTGATCGCCGTGCGGATGACGGTGCTGCAACGCGTGAAGAGCGGATGGTGGGCTGGTCGTCTAAGCCGCTAGCCGAGCGTCGCCAACGACCCATTCCGCTGGCCAATGCCTGTTCGAACGGGGCGACAAGCCTGTCGGCACGATCGTCTTGCGCGCGGTAGCGCTGCGTGCCGAAGGGCGGCTTCACATCGGATAGATCGCCCCTGCGGCCTGGCGGGCGATGGCCTCTTCAAATCGCTCCCGCTCGCGACCCGTATGATCGTCGAAGATCTCACGCGCCTCGAACCAGATAATTCGGCGACCACCTGCTGTTCAGCGATTTTACCGCCGAGATCCGCCAGCGCCCAAGGTTCTAACGGCGCGGGCATCGCGACTGCCGATTCTTCGCAGCAGGACAGGCCTCTCGCATAGACCACCTCGCTCAGGTTGCGCACCTGCCGCCCACCAGCCCGAAGATAAGCGTCCCCTGAGCTCCCGCGCCGCAAAGGTCTCGTCGCAAACCATCAGGATAAGTTCCGGTCCCTCCCGTGCAAGATCGAAAGCGAGCATGCGCCAGTCTTTTGGTCAGCATTCCTGGCGGAACGCACGCGAGCAGGCTGTGTAGCCGACGGTACAGATTGCTATCGGGCGGGATGACCTCACGCATTCCGACCTCGGTCAAATCGTGACAATAACGATCATTCTCGATCATTTCGACTGCGCCGATGCTGGCACACCGGCATCCATTACCCCACCCCCGCGGCTAACGGCCAAGGCGTAAGTCTGTGTTTCGACGCATCTTTGGCGGCCGGCAAATAACGCACGGGCGAAGGTTGTGCGTGGCCTTTTGCTTTCGATAAGCGTTATTAGGGAACTCAAACGCCGCACGGCTTGGCGAATCCCGCCACGCACTCTGCGTAGGAGCCGGCTCGGAAGCAGTTCACCAAAAAGTGTGCAACAGCCGAGTAACCGCAACACGGGAACAATCGAACCTGCAGGTATCGAACCCAGCAATCGCAGCGGCACGCTGTAAGCGAAACTGAAGGAGTCCTCCATGGCCACGAAGGTCATCGCCATCACACTCGCATTCACGGTCTTGGGCGGAACGCTCGCACTGGGCCAGGATTCGAAGCCGCAAGCCACGGACAGCGCGAACATCCATCAGATGAATTTGGATCGCTGTCCTTATTATCCATCTCCTGTCTTCTGTCGCAGCGATTCGCGCTCGCGAGAGCAGGACGAGATCGGCCATAATGCTGATGGCCGTTAATTGCGGTCCGCTCAGCCGCAATCCCTCGGGTCGCCCTCGTTATCGCCGGACCGAAGGCAACCGCTTGCCGAAAGCGCTAGGCAAACACTGTCTTGCGACTTGGAGAAGCGGACCAAGCCGCTGTCATCGCGGCGTATGGAGCCCGCAGGCCACCGATAGGGGCCGCCGGAGGCCCTGCAACCTTTCGGCAGGAAGACAGGCAAGTCCTTCAATCCTGCTGAAAAGTCGCGACCTCTGTGGAGCAGCGCAGTAGGGCCGAGGTCGCGTGAGGCACACTGGCGCCGCCTCACACAAGCAAGCCAACCCGGCCGCGGTGGGGCGTTCCTGATCGGGCTTGTTCCTGAGTTGGCTTGCGGTCCAATCAGGCCCGGTGTCGGTCGATGATCCGGCGTGCCTTAGCGAGGCTTGTCTTGTGCGAACGCTTGCTGAGAACACGTTGTTAGTTCAATCAGTTATACGCTAAGGCGCTGAATGGTGTCCCTGAAGTATCCCGGTTCGCGCATGACCGGTTGGGCGGAAGGGCGGGGGCTTTGGCACAGCAAAAGCGCGCGCGTCTCCCCTCTGGCCGGCAACCATCGGCGCAAAGTATGATTGCGGATCACATCACAGTCCGCGACCCGAGCTGACATCGATTGCGCGATGATTGGCGTATATCTCTCCACCCCCCCTCAAAACGTAACAACGTCACAACCATTGCGGCAGAAGGGTTTCTGCGATTCTCAAAACGTCACAATGCGGATCCGGTGACGTTTGAAAAATGCAAGTTGTCCTACAGCCGTCGCCATTGTGACGTTGTTACGCTTTGAAAGTGGGGGGGCACAGAGAGATGAGCCTTTGCCGGCGGCATCTCCAGTGATCGCCTTGGCGATACGCTCGTGCTCCGCTGCCGTCACTACCGGTATGCCCGCCGTGGTGGACAAGGACAGGGGCTGTTAACTTGACGTCGGTCAATAACGGGTCGAGGGTCGGGCAATGCAGCAAACCTGTTCGACCTTGACGGCGGCCCGGCTGGCCGCATGGCGGCGGCAGCGAGGACTGACCATGCAGAGGCCGCCGCCGAGCTCGGCGTTGGCTGGCGCACCTTAAACCGGTACCTGAGCGGGAAACGCGTGCCACTAACAGTGGCGCGGCTCGCCTAGGCGCTGCAGCAGATCGACTTGTTGAAGCGCCGGATTGACAAGGGCCCACCGCCGAAGTTGACCCCGACAGAGCGCGCTCGGAGTGAGTAGTCCCGACTGCCCGGTGCGCGGACCGCCACTGCGGTCGCTGTGGTGATGGCGTGAACACTGGGCGGACTCTGTCAAGTTGACAGTTAGCAGGATGATGAGCGGGATATGATGGTGGCCTAAACGGGGCAATTAGACAGCCCGTCCACCCTAGATTTTCCCGAGGCGCAAACGGCCATCGCCTGCCCGGAGCCGTGATGCGATCGGTGGGAAGCCAACGCGATCATCAACTCACCTCGCCAGAAATGGAGGTTTGATTTAGAAAGGTTTCTGAACTTCGCGCGGGACCGCTTGGCTGAAACAGACGAGCCGTTGCCGTGCGAGCCGCAGGATTGCGCCGCAATCATGGCATGGCTTTGGGGTCTCGTCCCCGAGTACAGCATTGCCGTCCAGGCCGAAACGGACAGCGATATCTCGCGCCGTGCGGATCGCAAGCGCGCTCTCGTCGACGGCTTCCGCCGGGCGCGTGGCGCTGCGCCGGTCAGCGATGAGAACGGCAAGGGCAACGACACCGGTAATGGCAATGGCAATGCTGTTCGCCACAGGCCACCGGAGGTTGCGTAATGCCAACGACTTTCATCACCGTCGAGAACATGCCGGCCGTTCTGGCTCAGGCAACCGAACGGATCGACAGGCTCGAAGCCGAGTCTCCACGGCCAGGGACGAGCAAATCGCGGAGCAGGCGGCAAGCCGGCAATGCGGCCTGAAGGGCGACGTGATCGCATTTGTCATGGCCGTCGACCATGTTGACTTCAACACGGCGGTCGAATTGTTTGTCGTCACACCAAGCCGATCGCGATCGAGCTGAAGGTCCGGCAGGACGAACCTCCGCGGCACAGAGGGCGACACGTTTGAAGATGATCGCGGCCGGTTGCGAATGGTGGGAATGCCGGTCGGCAAACGCCGCAATGGTTGCGATTGCCGAGAGCGGCGTGAGGGTGCACAACCGAGCACTGGCTGCAGCCGCGGTTGGCGGATTGGGAAAAACCGCGCCGCGATCCGGCTGAACGCCGGCCGCTGCACCCGCAAGTGGCCGAACAGCGACGCGCCGCACGACAGAGATTACTGGTGCGCAAGCGCGCGAGAGAGGGGTGCCGTCGCGAAGTTGGTTGGAATTTTTTGGCGGCGCAATCTCCGGCATTTTGAAA
>JASHRR010001075.1 GCA_030037185.1 Xanthobacteraceae bacterium
TGATTCAAGCTCGGGATGCCGCCCGAGGACATTGATTCGCTCAACGCCGACACCCTGAAGGGACTGGTACTGTCGCCTGCTGGCGAATATCGATGAGCTCCACAAGCAGAACAAGGAACAAGGCGGTGCTGGCGAGGATTGACGAACTGCTCGCGCGCATCGGCGAACTCGAGGGACGAGCCGGCAAGCCTGCGAAGACGCCGACGAACTCATCGTGCCGCCATCGCGTGGGCAGAACGCAAACGTTGCTGACGGATCGACCACAGGGAAGAAGGGCCGGCCGATGGCAACTAGCTTGCGGTGTTCCGTCCAGAGAATGAATATGGATGCTGAATTCGGCCGCCGCTGTGTCGCCATCGCGTAGGCGCACAAACTCGCCGGCCATGAGCCGCCAACGAACAGCGAAGCGGTCAAGGCGACGTTGAGAGGCATCAAGCGCGCAGTCGGTACCGCACCGGATCGCAGGGCGCCCGCCGTCGCCGAATTCGCTTGCAGCATGGCCGGCGCTGCCCCTGACGGCCTGAAAGGGCTGCGCGACCGGGCGCTGCTGATGCTCGGGTTTGGTGGCGCATTCCGGCGCTCACAGCTCGTTGCTCTCGATGTCGTCTTGAGTTCTGCGACGAGGGTGTGCGTGTGACGGCCCGTCTCAGAGGCTGAAGTAATGCCCCTCTGTCCGCTCGGCCCGCGTCGGAAAGTCACCAGCGCTGCCGTGCGTAAGCGACGGTCTCGCGCCAAGATCCAAGATCCGTAGCCGGAAACGCCCTACCTCTGACGCGCCCGTGACTTCGAGCGTGACACACTCCGTGACTTCGGCGGCGTCACGGTCGGCGCGAGATGTGACAGCTCGCGACGTGCTGGCGTGGGCAGAGCATTTCAGCATTTGCACTTGCAGCGGCCTCTGCGTGGTTTTCGAGTCGGGGGCGTGGTCGTGCTGTTATGTTGTTATGTTCCCCAGCTCGCGGGTGTATCGACATGAACGTAGCTATGGAGTCCGCGAAGGTCGTGGCAGCAGCATGGCTGCGCGAAGGTGGCAGACGACGCCGCGGCTGCGGCTCGTCCTGGCCGTGCTGGTTATCGGCTTGGCGTGATCAGTGCGGCAGGCGTCTATGCCCAGCTCGTAGCGGCGCATGTTGGCGACCGCGGGGCCACCGCGTCGGCGCTGGCAAGCCGGCAGCATCGAGGCGAAGTTGGAAGTCAGATTCATATCGTCGCCGACATCGACAGGCGCCTCGTCAAATCGATGCCGGGATGGACGAGCCGACCAGGCGCGGTCGGACCAAGGGCGCTCGCGGTGATCGACGCGATGGCGGCGCCGATCTACCTCCGCACCCTTTGTCTGTGACCACCCTCCAAGGTCTTCGGCGCCCTGCCTCGCCCCGCTACCTGAGCGAAGCTGATCCGCGGAACGTTGACGATGGGAAGGGTGCTAGAACTTATAACTGATCACGCCGCGCACAATGTCACCTCCAACGTCCTGGGTCGCTGTGAGACTCGCGTTGGGTATGATGGTGCCTGGGGGCACGGTAAACCCAGTAACGTTCGTGTGGCCGAGATCGTAATGAAGGTAATCAACGCCAATGATCCAGTTAGGGGTCACCGCGTAATTTACGCCGCCACCCGCAGCCCAGCCTACGCGCGTATCGGACTGCGATCCCGCAACGGTAGCGCCGGTCAACACAGGATCGGTATAGTTGATCGTGCTCTTCACGTTGCCGTACGCGAAGCCGCCGGAGCCGTAGAACAGCCAGTTATTGACTGCCAGTCCGGTCCGTGCGCGCACAGTGCCGAGGAAATCCAACCTTTGGGACAGCGACTCGGTGATACCTGAGAGAGCCCCCGAGAGCTGATTGGTGCCCGAGGCCTGGATGTTGGCGCCCTGAAAATCAGTGACGAAACCGACCACCCAATTGGGGGTGGCTTGCCAGTCGTAGCCAATCTGGCCGCCGCCGACGAAACCTTGCGGCCTCAGACTCGGGAACATATTGCCACCCATTGGAGTGACGACACCGGCGAAGCCAAGAGAATCGAACGGGTCAGTCGCAATGCTCGGATTAGTGCTGGAGCCCCAACCGTAACCGGCATTGCCACCAATATACCAGCCGGTCCAACTGAATACCGGCGGCAACGGCGGCGCTTTATAGGCTGGCGCCGGGACAGGCATGTCGGCCGCGAACGCCGGGGCGGCGAAGAGCAACGTAGCTCCAACCAAACCTAGTGTTTTCTTCATTTACCCTCCTATCGACACGAACTGCAACGCCAAGCAAATAGCGTAAGAGTCCCGAGTTGGCTGTAGCAGGATTGGCACAATCCAGAAAATAGAGCGTAAAGAAGTAGAGGCTAATTTATGGCGAATAGGCGATTGGCGGCTTTACTGGCGCTTGCGAAACCGATGCCATCATTGCGGTCCTCGGTGTTATCTTCAAGAAGACGCAATTCTGCCGCCCAGGTATTGGCTTCCTCGCGTAGCTTGCGGATTTGGTCTTCTATTAACGCTGGCATTTTTTCGAACCTCCCAGTAAGAAAACGCAAACGCGCTAAGTTTTCCTCGCAAGGGCGAAATTACCCGCATTGAATGCGAAAAAGAGAATGCGGCGCCTCGTTGGGGCAGTTAGCACCGGATCGCCGCAGTCACAACGGCTAACTGTGGTCCGCTTTCTAGAGCGACCACGCGTCGTCAACTCGACAGAGCTACATTGGTTCCCTTCCGCGGAACCGATCACGGTCACTTGATTCGGAAAATTGCTCGGCGGGACATCCTCCCGTGGGATCGGACCTATTCGTTCAGCGGATCGCCTGCTCGAAGCCCGCCGCCACCAGGATTGCACGCTCTCCTACCGTTAGACTGCATTTGCCATATTCGGTGATGAGGTGTTTTTTGACCACGTGATGGCCGTCAATGCGATTGCGCCCGGATCGCAACAAAGTACCATGAGCGCATTGAGCCAACCGGCCCTCGTGATCGGGAGTCCATGGAATAAGTCCGAGACCGAGTAAAAGCTGACGTGAATTAGGGTTACTTTCGAGCAGACGCGGGAACGGGTCTATAGGGCTTTGAGGCGCTCTTAACTGCCGACGAAATGATGTTACATGGGTGCATGATGGTAACGCTGGTTAATCAGAGATTTCATCGTTTCGGTTGTTATTCTGCACGCCGCCTATGGTCTCTGCGCTTCGTCGCACATTGTGTTCTGTGGTCGGTCTGTTGGATTAGATTCGATCAGAGCACCTGCAACGTCCAGGGATCAGGTGTACCGCTGTTAAGCTAAGCTAACACCTGCAGCGGGTCATCGCCGCCGCGCGCTGCCGAGTGCTCGTCGATTCCAGATCTCGCTGCGACCCCGCTGGCGATAACGCTCCCAGCCGCGGCTTCGGCAGGGAGGTACACCGCAACGCTGGAATGCCTGGGGCACGGCGAGCGTAAGCCTCGGAGACAATCGACGGGCACTTCGTACATCGGGTTGATAGCGTAGCCTAT
>JASHRR010001076.1 GCA_030037185.1 Xanthobacteraceae bacterium
AGGTTGCCAAGATCGGCATCCTTCTCGGTTCCGGTTTGAAGCAAAAGATTGATCTTCTTATCGCGGATCAGTTCCGCGCCGGTGATCCTCAATATCGACCATGGCATGCTCAAAGCGTCCGCCTCGCCGCGCATCAAGGCTAGCAGGCCCTCATTGCTTCCCTGGTAGCCGGAAACAATCTTGAACTTCATCGCGAACGCGTTCTTCAACACGGTCCAATTGAGTTTGGATGCCGTCCCTGACGCGGAAACAATCAGTTCCTTATCCACGGCGTCCTCGATCTTCTGCACACCGACCTCGCGCCGCACAAACAGGACGGCGCTGTTCGCTAGAACGCGCCCGATCCAGTTGAATTTGACCGCATCCGTCCTCACCTCGGACGTTCCCGTGATTCGCCGCAGAATGCCGCCAAACCAGTTGAGCTTGGCCGCGCCGGTCGTCGGCTCCTGCACCCCCAGGATTTGGTTCAATAAAATGGCTTCATCCACCATGCCGATGGTGGTGCCGTCTTTCGGCGCAATGCTATAGAGAAAGTTCGCCGCACGGATGCTGCCTGCCCCTGGCACGTTCTGCGGGACAATGGTCGGCTGACCCCCGATGTGTCGCCCGAGATGACTGGCGACCAGACGGCTATAGGCATCGTAGCCACCGCCGGGAGCTGAACCGATGATGAAAGTGATTGTCTTATCCTTGTAAAAATCGGCGGCGTGCGCGACCGAGCCGAGCGGCAACACAACAAGCCACACCGACGCGCAAATGCGCCGCATCAGTCGCCTGGAGAACTGTGTCATTTGGCTTTCTCGTTCATGCTGATGTTAGTCTTGCGATGGTTTCGCCTCGTAGACATTTCGACACCGATTTCCCGATAGCCTGAATGCTCAAGATCGCTGGCAGGGACCGGGAGCGCATGAAGGAGAATACATCGACGCATCCTCAGCCATATAACGAACTGTCGCTCGTGCGATCTCGAATCGCCTTGCGCGCGGCGACCTGCAAACTCGCCAGTTGCCGATCACCATTGTTCAGGGATGCGGCGGAAGCCTCATCCATCCGACACGCAAGCTGTCGGAGAATAAGCTCCTGCACCACGGCGACGTTGA
Organism: Xanthobacteraceae bacterium; assembly: GCA_030037185.1. Next base: position 1,101 of record JASHRR010001076.1, read on the forward strand.
TCGAAACGCGACACGTCATTTTGCGTACGATCGCCGGGGCCGCGGCGCCACGCATCTGCGAGGTGTTCGATGACCGTCCGCCTGCCGCCCCAGCGCACCGGCCGAAGACAGCGGAAAAGCTTTGCGGTGTGGCAGCTTCAGAGACAATAGGAACGCGAACCGGTTATGGCTCTGGTCGCGCCCGACGGCGCGCACCACACACCACCGGCTATTCCCACCTTTTCCGACAGCTTGCGGTCGTCCTCACTCCGCCGCGACAGCCTCAATGTCCCCGACCTGCACCGCTTTCGCGACTTTCTTACCCTGCATCCAGGCCTGGAGCCGGGCGAGATACAGATAGACCACCGGAGTTGTATATAGCGTCAGGATCTGGCTCAGCGCCAGACCTCCGACCATGGAGTAACCGAGCGGTTTTCGCAGCTCCGAGCCGGTGCCGTGGCCGAACATCATTGGCAAACCGGCGAGCATAGCCGCCGCCGTCGTCATCAGGATCGGCCGGAAACGCAGGAGGCAAGCTTCCCGGATCGCCGCAATTGACGGCATGTTCTGCTCGCGTTCGGCAGCAATCGCGAAATCGACGAGCATGATGCCGTTCTTCTTGACAATACCGATCAGCAGAATGATGCCGATGATGCCGATGACCGAAAGGTCCATGTGTCCAAGGTTCAGGGCGAGCAACGCGCCGACGCCGGCGGAAGGCAGCGTCGACAGAATGGTTAGCGGGTGGATGAAGCTCTCATAGAGCATGCCGAGAATGATGTAGACGACCACAAGGGCCGCCGCGATCAGCGCCGGCTCGCTCGACAACGACGATTGGAAGGCCTGAGCGTTGCCCTGGAACGTGCCGATCACCGAGTCGGGTAAGCCGACGTCGGCGCCCGCCTTGGTAATCGCATCAACCGCCTCGCCGAGGGCGACGCCGGCGCTCAGGTTGAAAGTGAGTGTTGCTGCCGGGAATTGCCCCTGATGGTTGACCACCAGCGGTCCAGTCTTATACGAATCGAAGTCCACCAGCGCGGACAATGGCACAGCGGCGCCCGATAGCGGCGACTTGACATAGATTTGGTCGAGCGTCTCGAGGTTGGCAGTCATCCCGGGCAGCACTTCAAGAACGAGAAAGTAGGTGTTGAGCTGGGTGAAATACTGGGTGATCTCGCGCTGGCCGAAGGCATCGTTGAGCGTATCGTCAATTGCCTGCGCGGTGATTCCGAACCGCGCGGCCTGGTCGCGATTGATGGTGACCTTGAGTTGCGGCGCACCCGACAGCAGATCCGTCCCGACGTCAGTGAGCTGGGGCAGAGTCTTCAGCTTGTCGAGCATTTTCGTCGCCCATTCGGTGAGTTCTTGGATGTTCGGATCCTGCAATGTGTATTGGAATGCGGCGCGGGCGATGCGGCCGCCGACAGTGATGTCCTGCGCGGGCTGAAGATAGGTTGTCACGCCGGTCACTTTGGCAAGTTGCGGACGCAGGCGGTCGATGATTTGCGAGGCGTCGAGATCGCGCTCCTCGCGCGGCTTGAGGACGACAGTCAGGCGCCCGATGTTCTGGGTGTTGCCGAAGCTCGGGCCGAAACTGGTGGCCAGCCCCTGCACCCCCGGATCGCTCAGAATGGTCCGGTCGACCTCTTGCTGCAGGACCAGCATCTTCTGGGGCGATACCTCCGGCGAGGCCTCGGCGATGCCACTGATCAGGTCGATATCCTGAATCGGGAAAAATCCCTTGGGGGTGTAGTACATCATCGCACCGGTCAGCGC
>JASHRR010001077.1 GCA_030037185.1 Xanthobacteraceae bacterium
AACGTTATTCCTCGACATCTGGATTCGACCAGATGAAAGGCCGGCATCTGGGGCGCGCGCTGCGGGCCCGGCCCGCTGTTCCCTCCGCACAGACGCGCGTTGCGGGTGGTGACATTTCCGGGCGCGACAAAGGCTTCGAAGCGGGCTTGGGCCTCACCCATGCGCTGGTGGCACAACTGCGCGAAGGCGTCGACGTAGAACTGATAGTTTGTGAAGATCACGAAGTTCTGGAAGTGCTCCGGATCGGTACCGGTGTAATGATAAAGTCGGTGCAACGAATAGTCGACACGCGCGGCGCGGAACAAAGCCAGCGGTTCCGGTGAGCCAGGCGACAGCTGCAGCGTGCCGTTGGCGATCGCATCGTCCATGGCGGCGAGGTCTGGCGTATCGAACACATCGCGCAGCGGTTGGTCGAGCATCGGCTTGCCGCCGCCGCAGAGCGCCGCTTCGATATTGACGTCACGGCGATAGGAGAAATGGACAGGAATGGGCTCACCCGACTCGCCGATTTCGACCGGAACACTATGGTTTTCGATCAACAGCCTGATCTGCTCCCTGAGATAGGAGCGGAAAAGGTCGGGCCGCGTCACGGTGGTCTCGTGTACGCCCGGTCGCGCGACAAAGCCGTAAGAGAGGCGGGAATCGAGTCGCGCATGCGTCGCAGTCGTGATGCGCACAAATGGATAGGTCGCCCGCACCCGCGGCGTGAGCGCCTCGCCGTTGGCGTACGCCTCGAAGCGATCGCGAAGGAATCGCGCATTGCGCTCATAGATATCCTCAAGGCGAGCCACCGCCGCGGCGGCATCGGTGAAGGCTTCGGTCGGGATGCGCCGCGGAGCTTGAACGCGCGTGGTGTGGTGCATGTCTTCTAAGTTCGGTTGTTTGGAATCGACGAGCGCGCAAGCGTTCGTGGATGCCGCACATATAGGAATGCAAAGCTCCCGCCGCCAGCAGACTTGGTGGCTTTGCGCGATGCCAAGAACGCTCACGCTCGTATCCTCCAATCCTCTGCTCGTTGGAACTCAGATGCCGAACGGAATCCTGCTGCACGTGAGCCGACTTTGGCTGAAGCATTGTTTCGTCGAACAAGGCGGTCGGCACCGGCGAGCGAAGGATTGGTCTCAACCGCTCCTCGCTCTGGCGTAATTCCTGTTCGGCAGGTTTGCGCTTGGAAAGGTCTTGGAACACGCCGACAAAATGGTCGATCGACCGTCGCTCCGGCGCGCGGCGATGACTGATGAACGCACCCACACCGTCGCACGGTCCTTGCGCGGGTAGATCTCACGGCGTCGGAGCTGTCGATCTTCCCATCGCGCACGCGTTCGATGGCCGGACGGCCTCACGATATCCGGATGGATGACCTCAGGCACCGGCGCGCAGTTGCTGTGCCGCGTAGCTGATGAGGGCCCAGAGCCCCGTTGACCCTGATCCAGTCCAGATCGTTGATGAATGGGCGATGCCCGCCGCCGCGTTTTTGAAGGTGGCGTGGTATTGCCGCGCAGGTTCGGTGATATCCATGCCGCGGGCGATGATGAAAACGACATGCCGCTTTCGTCCTTGATCGGCATGAATGCGACGTCAACGATGTGCTCCGCGCCATCCGCCCTGAAGTAGCCGGATTCTCCGCGAACGAACTCTCCCGCAGCGGCTCGCTCAACCGCTTTGCTTACCCATCTCATGCAACGAGAAGATGAGGTCGTCATGACGTATTGGTCATATGCCAACAATTCGGGGTGGGAATCTGGCGCACGAGATCACCGAAACGGGGACGGCTGCTGAGACGCAGGTGCTTAGCCCGCGGTGTGAGCAGCGAATTCGGTTGGTGCAACAGGGACAATGCCGCTTTTGCTGACGCTCAACCCACCCGACGGTCCTTGCCACCCACCCGGTGCCCCAGAATCTCAAGCGCCGGCAACCCCAGCGCGTCGATCGGCGATGGTGTCGTTTCCTCCGGCAGTCGACCGATGCCCGCTCGCAGCAGTGCCTTGCCGACTGCCTGGTTCGCGGTCACAACGCACAGCGGCACCGCAAATGCGAGGCCGCCGGCAATCAGCAGCGCGTAGGGGATCGCGACCGGCGCTCCCAAGGCGAGGGCGGCAAGGCACGCCCATCCGAGCACGGTGGGCGGCCACAGTCTCGCGGTCGCCGAGCGCAGCGGCACGGCGTGATCGTCGCGCGCCTGTCCGCCCCAGCCGACGCTGCCGCCGAAGACCAGCTTTGCGAGGAACACTGTGTGGGCGAACCACATGATCGGCGACAGCATCAGGAAGAAGATCGTCTCCACCGCAACGTTGACCAGAAACATCGGTCCGCCGCCGTATCGGTAGCGCGCCTTGGGACGCGTCAGCGCGTCGATGACGGTGGCGATCTTCGGCGCAAACCACATGATCAGCTCGAGGGCAAGCACCGCAAGGCCGGCGCCGGGCGCCATGAAGGCCGACGGCCGCTCGGCGGTGATCACCCCAAAGGTGCCGAGCACCAGCAAGGCCATCCAGGCCGGCGAGCCGAGAAACATCAGGATCGCGAAGGCAAGCTGATAGCGGCTGACGAATTTCAGACCCGGCAGCGCCAGAAAGCGCCAGTACTGCATGTTGCCCTGGCACCAGCGGATGTCGCGGCGGATGAACTCGAGCAGGGTCGGGGGATTTTCCTCCCAGCCCAGATGCTCCTCCGGGAGCACCCGCACCTCGTAGCCCGCCCGGCGCATCAGCACCGCTTCGATCTGGTCGTGGCTGAGAATGTGCCCGCCGCCGGGCAGCGGCGGAATATGGCAATGCGCCGTAAAGGGCATCAGGCGCAGCACCGAATTGTGCCCCCAATGGGGGCCGCAATCGCCCTGCCACCAGGCGCTGCCTGTGGTGTAGGACCACATGGCAAGCCGCATCCCGAACTGAAAGATGCGCGCGAAGGCCGAAGTCGATGGCATCCCGACCACGAGACCCTGCAGGATGCCGATCTCCGGCGAGGCCTGCATGATGCGCACCATACGCAGGATCGCGGACGCCGGGATGAAGCTGTCGGCATCGAGGGTGACAGCGAAATCGTGCTCCCCACCCCAGCGCAGGCAGAAATCCCGGATATTGCCGGCCTTGAAGCCGGCATTGTGGTCGCGGCGCCGATAGGTGACCGCGATTCGGCCGCGCCATTTCTCGGCGAGGTCTGCAAAACAGCGCTCTTCGACCACGGCCATTGCGGGGTCACTGGTATCGCTCAGCGCGTAGAGATGAAAATGCGCACCGACCGCGGCGAGGCCGTCCAGCATCGGCGCGAGATTGCGGATGACCCGCACAGGGTCCTCATTGCGGATGCAGGCGATCAGCGCAACCCGCGCCGTGATCGGCTCGTCGCCGCGAATGCGCGCTGCTGCCGGGGTGACGGTGGTGACCGGGTTCCTGGCGAAGCGCAGGATCAAAAACCCGATGGCGGCGTTCCAGAACCCGATGACGGTCCAGGGCAGCGTGATCAGGAACAGGGCGAGCAGCACGACGTCGAGAACCCCGAGGCCATCCGCCGACAGCGCGACGGCACAAAGCCACATCACCCCCGCCATGGTGGCGATCACGAGGCCGGCGAACGCGGCGCGCCGCCCGCTCAGGTTCGACGGACGCGCAACCAGATCGGGTAGGGCCGGTTCTGCTCGGGATCCGGCTTGGAATTCCGCCATGAAAAACTGCTTTGGAATGGAGCCGCGCTGCGTGAGATATAGCGGCCTAGCGGGTCTGATGTCCAACACGAGGCGCGCCCGCAACATGAGGGCTGGCGGTGGACGAGCAGGTCAACGAACGGGCGCAAGCCCTGTGGTATGTGGCCCCCTGCCGTGCGGAGATTCACCCCGAGACCTTGGCGGCGAGCGTCGGTCCCGGCGAGGTCCGCATCGAAGCGTTTTACGGGGGCGTCAGCCGCGGCACTGAACGTCTCGTATTCACCGGATGCGTGCCGGCCAGAGAATATGCCCGCATGCGTGGCCCCTTCATGGCGGGAGATTTTCCGTTTCCGGTGAAGTACGGCTACGCCGTCGTCGGCCGCGTGGTGGCCGGACCCGACGCCCTCGTTGGCCGCATGAGCTTTGCGCTTCACCCGCATCAGACCATATTCACGCTCCCGGCGGACCGGATCGCGCTGCTGCCGGCCGATGTGCCGGCGCCCCGCGGCGTGCTGGCCGCCAACATGGAAACCGCGCTCAATGCCCTGTGGGATGCGGCGCCCGGCCCCGCGGATCGGATTGCGGTGGTCGGGGCAGGGGTGGTCGGCTGCCTGTGCGCGCGGCTGGCAGGTCAGTTGCCTGGCGCCGACGTCACGCTGGTTGATATCGACAGCAGCCGCGCCGCGCTCGCGGCCGCGTTAGGCGCGCGTTTCGCGCTGCCCGAGGCGGCGCCCGAGGACTGCGACCTGGTGATCCACGCGAGCGCTTCCGCGGCGGGGCTTGCTACGGCTTTGCGGCTCGCAGGCAACGAGGCGACGGTGCTGGAGTTGAGCTGGTTTGGGGCCGGCGAAGTTGCGGTCCCCCTCGGCGAGGCGTTCCACAGCCGCCGACTGCGGCTGATATCGAGCCAGGTCGGGCAGGTGGCAGGCTCGCGCCGGCCGCGCTGGACCCATCGCCGCCGCATGGAGGCGGCGCTTGCCCTGTTGGCCGATCCGGCGCTCGACGCCCTGATCGCCCCGGCAGTCGACTTCCATGACCTGCCGGCAGCGCTGCCGAAAATTCTCGCCGGGCCGAGCGGTGTGCTATGTCAGCTCGTTCGTTATCCCGCCGCCGACCGCAAGAATCAGGGGGTGGATGAGGCACAGCCGTAATCCGCCGCGCGCCGCGGCGCAATGCGCGCAGTTCATTATCGGGCCCGCCAAAGCGCTATCGCGCCCTGCGCCTCCTCGCCCGTTATCCCGGAAGCCCCGATCCAAAGGTTCCGCTCATGTACGCCGTCGAAGTCTCCGATCACATCATGATTGCGCATTCGTTTCGCGGCCAACTGTTCGGCCCCGCGCAGCGTCTTCATGGGGCGACTTTCGTGGTGTCGGCCGCCTTCATGGCCGACACTCTCGACGCGAATGGCATCGTGGTCGATATCGGACGGGCCTGCGATGTCTTGCGTCGGGTGCTCGCGCCGCTTAACTATCGCAATCTCGACGATATCCCGGCGTTTCAATCCGTCAACACCACGACCGAGTTTCTCACCAGGCACGTCTTCGACGGTCTGGCGGCGGCCGTGAAGAACGGCGAACTCGGGCGCGATGGTCACGAGATCGGGGCAATCCGGATAACCGTCGCGGAATCCCCGACGGCGCGGGCGTGGTACGAGGGGGCACTATGGCAGCGGTGACTTTTGCGGTGCCTGGAAGCCTCGATCAGCCGACCGGCGGTTACAAGTATGACCGCCAGGTGATTGGCGGATTGCGGCAGCGCGGTTGCGAGGTCGATGTCATCGATCTCGGCGACGGATTTCCCCGTCCGACGCCCGAAACGCTCCACGCGGCATTGCCCCGCCTCCGTCGCGTGCCCGCCGGCCGACCCATCGTGGTGGACGGGCTTGCCCTTGGCGTGCTTCCCGAGGTAGCGGCAGCGCTGCGGTCCAGTCACCGGGTCATTGCGCTCGTGCATCATCCCCTGGCCTTGGAGACCGGGCTCACGCCCGCGGAGGTTGCGGCGCTGCGGCACAGTGAGCGTGCGGCATTGGCGGCGGTCAACCGCGTCGTCGTCACCAGTCCGGCGACGCGGCGCGTCCTGGTCGCGGATTACGGCGTGCCGGCGGAAATTATCACGGTCGCTTTGCCGGGCACGGAGAGCGGCGCCGGCCCCGCGGTTAGGCGCAGGCCGGCGGAGGCAATCAATCAAACCATTCATCTCCTCGCGGTCGGCGCCGTCGTGCCGCGCAAGGGCCACGACGTTCTGATCGAGGCGCTGAACCAACTCGCCGATCTCAACTGGCGGCTCGTGATCGCGGGCGATTGCAAGCGCGACCGCGCGACAGCAATCGAACTGGCAACGAGCATTATGCGTAAGCGCCTTGGGCCGCGCATTTGCCTCGCTGGTGCCGTGAGTGAGCATCAGCTGGCGGCGCTCTATCGCCAAGCCGACGTATTCGTCCTCGCGTCGAGGTTCGAGGGCTACGGCATGGCCTATGCGGAAGCAATCGCGCATGGGCTGCCGGTGATCGGGACGCGGGTCGGCGCCGTGCCCGACACGGTGCCGGCGGGCACCGGCATCCTGGTGCCGCCCGACGACGTGGCGGCGCTCGCAGCGGGGCTGCGCGCCATGATCGCCGATGCGGAGCTGCGCAGGCGTTGTTCAGATGCTGCTTGCAAAGCGGCGATGCCGGGCTGGGAGGCGGCCACGCAGGCATTTCTCGATGTCTTGTCCCCCTCCCGAGCCTCCCCCGCAGGCGCGGGAGGCTAGCGAGGGCGGCAATGAGCGGGTTTTCGGTTTCCTGGCTGTCAATGCGCGAGCCCTATGACCGGGCGGCACGCAATGTCGACGTGGTAGAGGCGGTTGCCGCCGCATTCGCGGGCGCATCGGCCGCTACGGTGACGGATCTCGGCTGTGGCACCGGTGCGACGATGCGGGCGATGGCCCCCCGCCTGCCGGCCCGTCAGAGCTGGCGTCTCGTCGACCATGACGACGTTTTGCTTGATGTGGCCAGAACGGCGGCGCCCGCCGGGGCCACTGTCACCGCTGTCGCGCTCGACCTCTCCCAAGCGGTCGAGCCGGCGCTGGACAATTGCGATCTTGTTGCAACATCGGCGTTACTCGACCTGGTTTCGGCGGCCTGGCTCGATCGCCTGGTGGCGTGCCTGGCGCGCCTTTCGCGGCCGTTTTACGCGGCTTTGAGCTACGACGGCGTGGTCGCGATGGCGCCGGAGTGCCTTCATGATGCGCTCGTGATCTCTGCCGTCAATCGCCACCAGCACACCGACAAGGGGTTCGGGCCGGCGCTCGGCCCCGACGCGGCGCACGCCGCGCCGGCGCGATTTCGCGACGCCGGCTTTATGGTTCTAAAAGGCCGCTCCGATTGGTGCGTTGGGGCGGGCGATCGCGAGGTCCAGATGGCGATGCTCGATGGCTGGGCCGGCGCCGCGCGCACGATCGGGGTGGATCGTGCAGCCCTCGACGAATGGCTCGGCGAGCGCCGCGACCACGTGACTGCCGGCCGCTCGCAGATGCGGGTCGGTCATATCGATTTTTTCGCGACGCCGACCGGCCGCCGTTGAGCCGAAAGATCGCAGTCGAACAGCACCTCGCTGCCGAGCACATGCGTCAATGTGTGCGGCCGCAACGCTTCCTCGCAGCGCGCGATCGGCGCCAGATCGAGGCTCGCGCGACCGCCGCCGAGGATGATCGGCGCTACCACCACGTGAAGACGATCGAGGCAGCGCGCTTCGAGGAAACGAGCGACCGTCGCTGGGCCGCCTTCAACAAGGATGCGCTGCAAGCCGCGCGCCGCAAGGCTGCGGAGAATATCGCGAGGGTCGAAACGACCTTGCGCAGACGGCAGCGCGATGCGCTCGATTCCGGCCGGCGGTTGCACGGCCGCGCTTTTGGCGGTGATCACCAGGCGGCGCACGCCGTCCTCATGAAACGCGCGCGCCCCCGCCGGCAAGCGCCCATTGGGGTCGATCACCACCCGCGCCGGATGCGGTCCGGCGACCCGTCGCACCGTCAACAAGGGATCATCGGCCAATGCGGTTCCGACGCCGACCACCACGGCATCCATGAGAGCGCGCAACCGGTGAAGATGATCGAGCCCCTCGGCGCCGTTGATGTAGTGGGAGTGCCCGGTCGCGGTCGCAGCGCGCCCGTCAAGCGACTGCCCGATCTGGCCAACCACCAGCAGATCATCGACCTGCCCGGCTCGCAGGGGCCCGAAGATCACGTCCCACCGCGACGCGCCGTGACGTCCGGCCCGGATCGCCGCCATGGCATCGCGCCAGTGCGGATCGTCGGGTTGTCGGGGCACGGGATCGATCACACGCATGGGACACTCGGGTGAGTGCGAACTCTAGCAGAAACGCGGCGCGGGCGCCCCAAGCCACTTTTTTTTGCGTCGGCTCCGCGGCGGTCGGTTGGGTCGGCGGCGGAGCAGTGCCGGCGGTCGTCTCAGCGAACGCTGCCACCCCGGCCGACGCCGTAATACGCAAATCCGTCCAATTCCTCCGGGCGATACACGTTGCGCAAATCCACCAGCACGGCCCGCTTCATCCCGGCCTTGAGGCGTTCGAAGTCGAGGGCGCGGAATTGCTCCCATTCGGTGACGATGACGAGTGCGTCGGCGCCTTCGGCGCAGATATAGGGCCCCTCACAGAACTCGATGCCGGCGAGCACCTGGCGGGCTTGCTCGATCCCGACAGGATCGTAGGCGCGCACCATCGCGCCCATATCCATGAGCGCGGTAATCAATGGGATCGAGGGCGCGTCGCGCATGTCGTCGGTATTGGGCTTGAAGGTAAGGCCGAGCACGGCGATTGTCTTGCCGCGCAGACTGCCGCCCAGCGCCGCCGCGATCTTGCGGAACATCCCGCGCTTGCGGGCTTCGTTAACGGCGACCACCGTCTCGACGATGCGCTGCGGCGCTTCGTAGTCCTGCCCGGTCTTGATCAAGGCCATCGTATCCTTGGGAAAGCACGAGCCGCCATAGCCCGGTCCGGCGTGCAGGAACTTCGACCCGATGCGGTTGTCGAGCCCAATGCCGCGTGCCACTTGCTGGACGTCGGCGCCGACTTTTTCGCACAGCTCCGCAATTTCGTTGATGAAGGTGATCTTGGTGGCTAAAAATGCATTGGCGGCATATTTGATCAACTCGGCCGTACGGCGGCTGGTATAAAGAATCGGCGCCTGGTTGAGATAGAGCGGCCGGTAGAGTTCCGCCATCACCCTGCGCGCACGTTCGTCGTCGGTGCCGACGACGATGCGGTCGGGGTGCTTGAAATCGACAATCGCCGCGCCCTCGCGTAGGAATTCCGGGTTCGACACCACGGCGGCATCGGCATCGGGACGCATCTCCCGGATGATGCGTTCGACCTCGTCACCGGTACCCACAGGCACGGTGGATTTTGTAATCACCACGGTGAACCCGGTGAGAGCGGCGGCAATCTCCACTGCCGCCGCGTGCACGTAGGACAGGTCAGCATGGCCGTCGCCGCGGCGCGAGGGCGTGCCAACCGCGATGAATACGGCGTCGGCCTCGGCGACCGGTTGGGCGAGATCGGTCGTGAAATCGAGCCGCTTCTCGCGCGTATTGCCTACGACGAGGCGGTCAAGGTCCGGCTCGAAAATGGGCATTTCGCCCTTGCCGAGCCGTGCAATCCTGTCCGCGTCCTTATCGACGCAGGTGACGTGGTGACCGAAATCCGCAAAGCAGGCGCCGGACACAAGGCCGACATATCCGGCACCGATCATGGCAACGCGCATTGCAACATCCCAGCTGTTGGCGGCTCGATCAGTCGCATCTGCCCCCACCTTCCTCGCGGCTTGCGGGCAAGGGACCGATGGCGCGGATGCAGGTGCGCTCTGCAGGCGCGAATGATCTGCCTGAAATTTGCCGCGGATTGATAGTCGGTTCCGGACTCGTTTGAAACTGGCAAGTGCGAAAAAATGGCATAGCTTTGCGACGCGGGGAGGACTAAGAAACACACGGGAGGTCTCGTGGTTTTGCGCCAGCAGTCCTCGCGTTGCCAGCGTGGTGGGGCGAAATGCAATCGGAAAACACGCCAGGGGGGCTCGGCCCGTTCGGCACAGCCGACGATATCGCGGTGCAGCGCGGCATTGGGGAATTTCAGGCCGGCCGGCCCGTCGTCATTGCCGATGCCGAAGACAAGATCGTGGCATTGCCGGTGGACGGTCTGACCGAGACCACGTGGTGCGCGTTCAAGGCCCTGTGCGCGCCGGTGGTGCCGCGCCTTCTCGTCACCAAGCGGCGGGCGCGGGTGATTGGTCTAGAAGTTGCGGGGCCGGTGCTGATCGCCGTCGCAGCAGCCGATCCGCGCGACACAATTTGGTCTCTGGCGGTCGGATTGCACTGTGAACGTCGAAACGCGGCCGCGATGGCGGGGGCGGCCGGCAGGCGGGCGATTGATCTTGCCAAGCTGGCGCAGCGCTTTCCCGCCCTTCTGGTGGCCGATGCCAATGCGGTTGCGCCCGCCATCTTGGCGCAGATGATCAGCGTGCACGCGGACGCCTTGGCTCACGTCAACGACAAAATACTCGATACGTTGGAGATCGTCAGCGACGCGCGGATTCCGTTGCCGGACGGCGTCACTGCACGGTTCTGCGTATTCCGCGATGCGGTCGGATCGAGCCCGCTCGCCATCATCCTCGGTGAACCCGACTTTTCCAAGCCGGTCAGTGTGCGCGTGCATTCGGCCTGCCTCACTGGCGATGTCTTCGGATCGCGGCGGTGCGACTGCGGGGCGCAGCTCAAGCTTGCAATGGCGCAACTGTCGGAAGCCGGCGGCGGCATTGTCCTCTACCTGGAGCAGGAGGGGCGCGGCCTTGGGCTTGCCAACAAGATGCGCGCCTACACGCTCCAGGACAACGGGCTCGACACTATGGATGCCAACATGATGCTCGGCTTCGACGACGACGAGCGCAATTACGGCGTCGCGGCGCGTATGCTTAAGATGATCGGGGCAAACCGCGTTCAACTGTTGACAAACAATCCCGGCAAGCTCGACGCCTTGTTGGAAGGCGGCGTCGAGGTCTGCGCGCGCATCGCGCTGCATACGGAAATCAATCCGGAAAACCGTCGCTACCTCGCCACCAAGGCTGCCCGGGCGGGCCATTTGCTGGATGACATGCTGGAGGCGGGCATCGAGCCTCAGCACGAGCGACAAGATCGCGGATCGGATACCGAACTAAGGGAACGCGCCGTGCGGCATGACAGCGTTGACGGTCGGTCCCCGCAACCGCAGCGGCGACATTGACCCGCTGGTGACATCTTGCGTGGGCGAGGGATCAAGTTGAGGAATTTTGGGGCTGCGATCAGCGGTGGGAGGCGGGTTCTCTTCAGGCAGCGACTCCAGGAGGCGCTGAATGTCATCCACCGCCACCGCGCCCTTTGCGTCCACTGGCCCGCTCCATGACGTCGCACGATCGACCGGGTAGTCCAAGCTTTGCAGGCTCGGCGCCGGTAACTGGGGTCGCGCAGCCACGTTGGGCGCATCCGGTATCGCCTCAAGACCGCGCGGCCACGGGGAAATCTGCGGTCGATGACCGCGAGCGAGCAGCGCGCGGCCCCGCCGAGCCGGACTGCGAATGAACGGAATTCCCTGAGGCAGTGAAAATGAATTGGATGTCACGTCAAAGCCGAAGCTTGCCGGGCTTGGCACCGGCAGCTCCGGCTCGGTTTCGATGAAAATCGGCGCCCGTGGCGAGAGGTGTGCGTGCATCACCCACTGCCTCGGATCGGTCGCGGTCTTGGGGCGGTCGGGGGTCGCCGGTACAACGTGGACGACCCGGTATCCGCGTCGCTTCAGCTCCCGCAGCAGATAGGGGAGGGCCTCTACGGTCTTAGCCTGGATGTCATGGAGCAGTAAAATCCCTTTGCGGTTGGCCTCGATTCGCTGCAAAGCCCGCCAATACACCTGCGCGGGGCCGATCCTGAGCCAATCGTCGGCGAGGAAATCAGCACTCCAAACCTGGAGGTTGAGGGAGGTCAGATAGCGCTCGACCGCGTCGGCACGCAATAGGCCGGGAACACGGAAGAACGGCGCCGGTCCGGTGCCGTCGCCGAGCGCGGCGGTGACTGCGGCGATGCCTTGGTTGATCTCAAATTCCGCCCGCTCCAGCGACATCCTGTGAAAGGTCAGCGGATGGCTGTAGCTGTGAGTCCCGATGGTGTGGCCGGCATCGCGGATGCGGCGCACCGTCTCGGGAAAGTTGTGCGCCATTTTGCCGATCAGGAAGAAGGTCGCCTTCACGCATTCGTGTTCGAGAATGTCCAGCACTTGGGTCGAGCGGGGCGGCAAAGGACCGTCGTCGAAGGTGATCACGACCTCATGGTCTTCGAGCGGGAGGCTCTCGTGGTATTGCATGGAGCCGAGCCGCGGGTGCTCGGCGGGGTCGACCACAAGGGTCCGGCTGGTGCCGAGCGCGTCGGGATTACCCGGGCATTCAGCTGCGGTCGCGAGCGTTGGTGCCAGAGATATCAACCCACAGAAAGCCCCGATGGCCAGCAACGCGTCACGCATCGTCCTTGTACGCATCTTACCTGTTATTCCCCCCGAAGGGGGGATTGCTACCCCCCCGCCCTCCTGGACGCCGCACCAGCCGTTCGTCTTACTTTAACGCGGCCAACAAGAAATCGTTTGGACATTATTTCACAAGTCGCGTTTCCCAAGCCGCCGGCGCGACAACGTGGACGACCCTATAACCCTGCGTCTTCAGAAGACGCAAGAAAGCTGGCAACATCACGGCGGTTTGCCGCTTTGTATCGTGGAACAGGACAATTCCGCCGTGGGCCGCTCGCAGCCGGTCGAGCACCTGGTCAAGCTCGCGGTTCGGCGACATCGGCCGCCAATCGCCGGCCCACAGATCGGCGCCGAATACCACGATATGTCGGGCTGCGAGGCGGT
>JASHRR010001078.1 GCA_030037185.1 Xanthobacteraceae bacterium
GCATCCGCTTCGCGGTCGGCGAGTGCTCGTTGGGCGCGATCCTGGTGGCGGCGACCCAACAGGGCGTCTGCGCCATCCAGTTCGGCGATGATCCCGACGTACTGGTGCGCGATCTGCAGGACCGCTTTCCCAAGGCGAAACTGATCGGCGGCGATGAGGCGTTTGAGCAGGCTGTCGCGCAGGTCGTCGGTTTTGTCGAAGCGCCGCAGCGAGGTCTCCGCCTGCCGCTCCATGTGCGCGGCACCGCGTTCCAGCAGCGGGTTTGGCAGGCGCTGCGGGCCATCCCGGCGGGCGCGACCGCAAGCTACGGCGAGATCGCCGAGAAGATCGGCGAGGCGAAAGCTGCCCGCGCGGTGGCGCAGGCCTGCGCCGCTAATCTGGTGGCGGTGGCGATCCCGTGCCACCGCGTTGTGCGCCGTGACGGCGCGCCGGCCGGCTATCGCTGGGGCGTCGCCCGCAAGCGGGCACTGCTGTCAAAGGAAGCGCTGGCGTGAACACGCTGGGACAGCTGCGCGTGCGCTCCGCGCCGAGCCGATCAGATGCGCTCGCCTCGCCCCTCAAGGCGCTCGATTGGCAGCGCATCGGTGACGAGCTGTCAGCCCATGGCTGCGCCACCACCGGCGCGTTGCTCTCGCCGGAGCAGTGCGCCGCGCTCGTTGACACCTATGCGCAGGAGGCGCCGTTCCGCAGCCGCGTGATCATGGCGCGGCATGGCTTTGGCCGGGGCGAATACAAGTATTTCGCCTATCCGTTGCCGGAACTGGTGGCCGCCTTGCGCACCCTGCTCTATCCGCCGCTGGCGGCGATCGCCAATGGGTGGAACGAGCTGCTCGGGATCGACCGAACTTATCCTGCGGCACACGCCGCTTACCGCGCTTATTGCCACGCTGCCGGCCAGTCCAAGCCGACGCCGCTGTTGCTGCGATACGGCGCCGGCGACTTTAACTGCCTGCACCAGGACCTCTACGGCGAGCAGGTGTTCCCGTTGCAAGCAACGATCCTGCTTTCCGAGCCCGGCCGCCATTTCAGCGGCGGCGAGTTCGTGCTGACGGAGCAACGCCCGCGCATGCAGTCGCGCGTCGAGGTGGTCGGGCTGCGTCAGGGCCAAGCGGTGATCTTCGCGGTGCATGACCGCCCGGTGCGGGGCACGAAGGGCATCTATCGGGTCCACATGCGCCACGGGGTGAGCCGGATAGGCCACGGCGAGCGACATGCGCTCGGCGTGATCTTCCATGACGCCAGGTAAACGGTGTCGCCAGAAACGGATTTCGGTGGCCTAAAATCACTTGAGGGTGGGCAAAGCCTGCCCACCGCCCCTGCGAAACGCTCCGACGCTTGCGCGCCGCGCGCACGCGCGCCACCCGCACCAGCTGCCGTGGCGATCCAGCCTCTTTCGCGAAGCCGAGGGAGTGATGTAGCCTAAAAGCAGAACTGCCCGGCGGTGACCGGCGGCATCGGGCGCCGTTTGTGCTGCCGGGACAACCGACACTGAAGCGGTGGGCGCTTTGCGCGTTTGCGGGGGCGCTGAAAGGGATGGCGCTGGCCGGCCGTCTGTGCCGATCGGAGCGGCCGGACTGAACGTATTAAACGACCTGGGAGGAGGATATGAGAAAGCTCTTTATGTCGACGGCTCTGATCACTTTGGCAGCCTGCGGAGCGTTATCTCGGGCACCTGCAGCCGACATGTCATTTGAGCGCGCTCTCAATGCAGACCGTGAGCCGCAGAACTGGCTGCTGCATCACAAGAACTATCAGGGCCACCGGTTCTCGGCGTTGCGCGAGATCAACACCGGTACGGTCGGCAGACTGCGACTTGCCTTCACGGTCGGACTCGGCGGACTACAGTCGGGCGGCCGCTACGCCCAAGGCAATCTCGAGGCGACGCCCCTCGTCGATGACGGCATGATGTACATCCCGGACGGTTGGGGCTCCGTCTATGCCATCGATGTGTCGAGCGGCAAGAAGGGCGAGATCAAATGGAAGTTCGATCCTGGCGTCGACCGCGCCTGGGCGGGTGACGTTGCGTGCTGCGGCGTCAACAATCGCGGCGTCGCACTGTGGAAGGACAAAGTCATCTCGATCGCCCTCGACGGCCGCATCTTTGCGCTCAATCGCGCGACCGGTGAAGTGATATGGGAGCGCAAGGTGGCCGAGCCGGCGCTGGGCGAGACCGTGACGCTTGCCCCGCTCGTTGTTCGCGACCTCGCCATCATCGGATCGGCCGGAGGCGAATTCGGCATTCGCGGGTGGATCGACGCGACCGACCTCAACACTGGCCAGCAGGCGTGGCGCACTTATACGATCCCCGGCGCCGGGGAGCCCGGCAATGAGACCTGGAAAGATGGCAAAGAGCACTGGAAGCACGGCGGCGCATCAGTTTGGGTCACGGCGACCTACGATCCGGAGACCGAGACGATCTATCAGGGCATCGGAAATGCCGGTCCCGATTATGACCCCGAATACCGGCCCGGCGACAACAAGTGGGCTGCGAGCGTGCTGGCGCTCAATCCCAATAATGGCAAGATCAAGTGGGGGTTCCAATACACGCCCAACGACCCCTACGACTATGACGAAATTTCCGAGCACCAGATCATCAATGCCAAGATCAACGGCGAGGACCGCAAGCTGGTGGTGCACGGCGCGCGTAACGGCTTCTACTACGTCCTTGACCGCGTCAACGGTGCCTTCGTGACCGGCAAGCAATACGTCGATCAGTTGACCTGGACGAAGGGACTCGACCCCAAGACCGGCCTGCCGCTTGATTACGATCCGGCCAAGGACGTGCAGCCCTATGTCGCCGGCAGCCACCCCTCGCGCGCCAATCCGGTGGCGATGCGCTGCCCGTCGACGCCGGGCGGCAAGAATTGGGAACCGGCGGCGTATAATCCCGAATTGAACTTGATCTATATCCCGTCAAGCGAGGGCTGCAACCAGCTTGAAGGCAGGGTGCAGGTGGACTTCGCCGATCAGGGCGGCACCGTGCAGCCGCGCGAACGGTTCACCGGCGGTGCCGGCAAGGTGCTGGAGCAGACCACCGGCAGCATCAAGGCGCTCGATCCGGTCAGCGGCGAAACCAAGGCGGTGGCGCGCAGCGATCTGCCGAACTGGTCGGGCGTGCTGGCGACCGGCGGCAATCTGGTCTTCACCGGGCTGTGGGAGGGCGCGCTTGTCGCCTATGACGGAAAGACCTTGCAAGAGCTGTGGCGGTTCGACACCGGTTGCGGCGTGGTAGCGCCGCCGATCAGCTACGCGGTCAATGGCAAGCAGTACGTCGCTGTCGCGGCCGGCCCAAAATGGAACGCGGCCAACAAACCGGCGGCGCTGAAATACGCCAATGCCTGCTCAATGGTTTACGTGTTCACGCTTTGAGGGCGGCGCAGAGCGGTCGCACGTGGCACCGCGATGTTTTGCGCCCTCTGCCGCCTGGTCGGCAGATGGCGGGCGGCCGGCGCACGCAATCATCGCGGTCGGGCGCGTGGCCGTTGGTGCCGGCCGGCTCTTTCAGAGTGGGCAATGGCGACGCGGTCAACGCCACTTCTCCATCGCGCGGACCGCTATCACGATGCCTGGCGGCCCGCGCTTCCTCCCCCGGCTGAAGCCGGGGTGTTAAGCGCGCGAGGCTGCGATGACAAAGTTTCTTGTTGCGACGGCCGTGGTCGCTTTGGCGGCTTCGGGCGCGCTGTCGGGCGCTGATGGCGCCGACATGACCTTCGAGCGGGCTGTTAATGCCGACCGCGAGCCGCAGAACTGGCTGTTGCACCACAAAAATTACCAGGGCCATCGATTCTCCGCGCTCCGCGAGATCAACACCAACACGGTCGGCGCGCTGCGGCTTGCCTTCACGGTCGGCCTTGGCGGACTGCAGGCCGGCGGGCGCTACGCCAACGGCGATCTCGAAGCGACGCCCCTCGTTGATGACGGCATGATGTACATTCCTGACGGCTGGGGCTCGGTCTATGCAATCGACGTGTCGAGCGGCAAGCAGGGTGAGATCAGGTGGAAGTTCGACCCCGGCGTCGACCGCGTATGGGCGGGCGATGTCGCCTGCTGCGGCGTCAACAATCGCGGGGTCGCGTTGTGGAAGGACAAGGTGATCTCGATTGCGCTCGACGGACGCATCTTTGCGCTCAATCGCGCCACCGGCGAAGCGATTTGGGAACGCAAGACGGCGGAGCCGGCGCTTGGCGAGACAGTAACGCTCGCGCCGCTGGTTGTGCGTGATCTCGCCATCATCGGATCTGCTGGCGGCGAGTTCGGCATCCGTGGCTGGATCGATGCAACCGACCTCAACACCGGCATGCAGGCTTGGCGCACCTTCACGATCCCGGGCGTCGGCGAGCCCGGCCACGACACCTGGAACGACGGCAAGGACCACTGGAAGCATGGCGGCGGGTCGATCTGGGTGACGGCCACCTACGACAAGGATACCGACACCATTTACCAGGGAGTGGGCAATGCCGGCCCGGACTTCGACGCCGAGTACCGGCCCGGCGACAACAAATGGGCCGCCAGCGTTCTGGCGCTCGATCCAAACAGCGGCAGGATCAAGTGGGGATTCCAGTACACGCCAAACGACCCTTATGACTACGACGAGATTTCCGAGCACCAGATCATCAATGCGGAAGTCAACGGCGAGGATCGCAAGCTGCTCGTCCACGGCGCGCGCAATGGCTTCTACTACGTGCTCGACCGCATCAGCGGCGCCTTCGTCGCCGGCAGGCAATATGTCGATGAGCTCAACTGGACACGCGGCCTCGATCCCAAGACCGGCCGGCCCCTCGACTACGATCCCAACAAGGAGGTGCAGACCTACGTCGCGGGCACGTCCGCGACCCGCGCCAAACCGACCGGCTTCCGCTGCCCGCATGTGACGGGCGGCAAGAACTGGGAACCCGCTGCCTATAATCCCGCATTGAACCTGATCTATATTCCCTCGACCGAGGGATGCAGCGAGATCAACGGCGTGACACAGGCCGACTTCGAGGACCAGGGCGGGACGCACAAGTGGCGCGACCGGTTCACCGGCGGCGGCAGCAAGAACCGCACCCAGCCAACCGGCAGCATCAAGGCGCTCGACCCGGTGACGGGCGAGACCACGGCAATTGCCCGCACCGACCTGCCGAACTGGTCGGGCGTGCTGGCGACCGGCGGTAATCTTGTCTTCAGCGGCCTGTGGGAGGGCGCACTCGTCGCCTACGACGGCAGGACGCTCAACGAGCTGTGGCGTTTCGACACCGGATGCGGCTTCAGAGCGCCCCCCATCAGCTACGCGGTCAACGGCAAGCAATACATCGCCATCGCGGCCGGCCCGCACTGGACCGGGGGTACCAGACCGGCGGCGCTGAAATACGCCAACACGTGCTCGATGGTGTATGTGTTCGCGCTGTAAAGGCCGACGCGCCGGGTGCGGCCCGGGTTCTGGCGAGCACCGGGAACCGCGTTGCCGCATTGACAATGCGACCCGGATGGCGCGCACGTTATCATTGGGCCGGTCCTGTTCTCGCCGGCCCGGCTGCGGCACGACCAGCTCACGGGAGGTCCCAAAATGCGCATCGGAGGTGGTTTTCTAGCGCTTGTCGCTGCCGGAATTCTTGTCCTCGCGGCATCGACGTTGAGCCGGGCGCAGGCGCCCTCGACGCTTCTGATCAGAGGCGCGACGATCATCGACGGGCTTGCTGACGCCCCCATTCGCGATCGCTCGCTGGTGATCGAGGGCAACATCATTCGCGGCCTCGTGCCGGCCGATGCACCGGCACCGCCGGACGCGCACGTGCTCGACCTTGCCGGAAAATTCGTCATTCCGGGACTGTTCGATTCCCATGTGCACTGGGAGCCGTTCATGGGCGAGCTGTTGGTCAATCACGGTGTGACCTCGATCCTTGCGCTCGACAATGTCCCCAAGGCATTGCGCGACAGGAGCCAGGACGCGCAGGATGTTCCGCGACTTTTCCATAGTGGACCGCGTCCGCAATTCACGGCCAACTCGACCGACGGCGAGATCAGCGCGGCGATCGGGATCTGGCTCAAATCCGAACCCGATCTGGCGTGGTTCCCGCAATACAATGACAGGTTTTCCCGCGCCTACAAGTTCGCCGCCGAGGAGGCCCACAAAGCTGGCTTTCTGGTTTTCGGCCATACCGATGACGCGCCTGCCTCCATACGCGATGGCATGGACATCGTCGAGCATGTGTGGGGCTACGCGGAGGCCGTCATGGCGCCGAAGGAGCTGCGGTCGTTTCAGGAAGGCAGGTTGCTGACCTGGGCGACGCAACTCAACGATTGGAGCAAGCTCGATGCCATGATCGCGGAGGCGGTTCGCCGCGGCATCTACCTCAATCCCACCATGATCTACGAATGGGGCGGCTTGAGCCGGCGCGCCGCTGAGCGGGAGCTTGAGGACTACCGCACGCTCAGCAATACCGATCTCGTCTATTTTCCCCGCAACATCGCTGACAGCATCCTTGCCCGGCATCGGCAGATCAAGAATTTCTCTTCGCGCTACGACAGCATGCCGTGGGTTCACAAGCTGCCGGCACAAGATCGCACGGAATTCGAGACCGGGTACAAAAACGTGCGCGAGTTCAACAGCAGGTGGGTCGCGGCCGGGGGCAAGCTTCAAGCCGGCACCGATACCATTACCGGCGGGATTCCCGGATTGGCGCTGCATCACGAGATGGAGATGCTGGTCGAGTCGGGCTTGACACCGATGCAGGCGTTGAAAGCGGCGACCTCATGGTCGGCCGAACTTGTGGAGGGCAAGAACAAAGTGCGCGGCCCAGCCAGGGTCGGCTCCATTCGCGCCGGCAATTTTGCCGACCTTGTCGTGGTGAGTGCAGATCCCTTGAGCAACATTTCCAACACGAAGAAGATCGAGCGGGTGATGAAGAACGGCCGATGGGTCGAACTCGGCTATCATCCCGAATATTTTACGTTTGTTCAGCCTGCCCGCGCGCTTGCGGCAGCGACTTTCGCACCCGCGATCAGCTCTGCCCAGCCCAGCTCCGTAACGGCCGGGTCCGGACCCGTCCACGTGGTGTTGGAAGGGAGCGGGTTCATGATGACGTCGCTGGTTCGCGTCAACGGCGTATCGGTCAAGACGATTTTCCGCGACCCGCGGCACATCGAATTCGATCTCCCGGCGCGTGCCATCGAGCGCGCGACGCCCAATCCCTACTCCGCGCCAGGACCAGCGCAAAACACCGGGATCATCGGCTACCGCGCGGTTTCGATCGATGTCTTTAATCCGCCCCCGGAGGGCGGGACCTCGAACACTGTGCAACAAGCGGTCCTGCCGAACTAAAGGAGCGCTTGGATCACACCGGCATTCCTTGCGAAATGCGCACGGCCACAAGGGCCGCCCTGATGCCGCTGAAAGGATCGACGCGAAGCGGCGCATGCTCCGCCGCTGGCGCTTCAAATTCTGCCTGACATCGTGAGTATCTCGACCCGCTCAACCGTGACAAGCCGCATGACGAACAGCAGCACGGCCCGCGAGCCGCCGGATTTCTGGCACAGCGTGCCGCGGGCAGCGTCCAGGTTACCTAATCGTCCAACAGGGGGCCGATAGCCATGATCAGGTCGCAGCGGAACTCGTCAGCCGCTCTGCCGTTTTGATCTTCTACCCGATGGTAACAAGCACTATTCCCAAATGGTCTGTTTTCGAACTTTCCGTTGCGGTCCGTAACCACCTCAGCCCGAATCTTGTTACCGAGAAAATTATACAGCGTCTTTGCCTTGGCCGCATTGCAGGAAAAGATGATCACCGGGCCATCGTCCACCACCGAATTGGTGGCAACGGCTTCGGTAATGCAATCGGTCAGTCCCGCCACCGTCAACGTTCGCACATTTATTTGGCCATAACAACAAGTGGCAACCAGCACAAGGCAAGAGACCACGGCCAATCTACCCATCTGTGCCTCCACTCCCGGTGTCTGCCCGGGCGGCGCGCGATCTACGCCGTGCCGTATTTGGTTTCCACCTCGATGCCAACGTCGCGGAGAAAGTCGGTTGGCAGAACCCCACCAGCGCAGACGATGACCACATCGTTTCTCAGTCGCACTCGCCGTCCGTTCTGCTCGATGTCGACGTCGTGGCGACCGATCCTCTTGACATTGGATTGGAGCAAAACGTTGAGGCAGCCGGAGCTGCGCGCGGCTTCCACCTCCTCGCGATTCTTCACCTTGGCGCGCGAAAACGCTTCGCTCCGATGGGACAGAGTGACAGTGGTGCCAGACTGCGCGGCGAGGCTGAGCGCTGCCTCAAGGGCACTGTCGCCGCCACCGACCACCAGCACATGGTGCCGCCGGTATTGTTCGGGGTCAACCAGGCGATACACCACTTTGGCTTGCTGTTCGCCTTCCACGTTGAGCTTGCGCGGCGTTCCGCGCCGACCGATGGCGAGCAACACGCAGGCGGTCAAGTAGGAGCCGCGCCTCGTGTGCACCTCGAATGCGGCACCGCGTCGGACAATAGTTTTAACCTCCTCGCCGTATTTGATCTTCAGATCGCTCCGTCGAAGGATATCGTTCCAAGCCTTGAGCAGCTTTTCCTTGCTCACCGTTCTGAATTTGAGCTTGCCGCCGAGCGGCAGAGTTGCCGGTGCGGTCATGACGACCTTGCCGCGCGGATAGTGGGCGACGGTGCCGCCAAAATCCTCCTGCTCGAGGGTCAAATAACGAAGCTGGTTCTTCTCGGCGGCAAGACTGGCCGAAAAGCCCGCCGGACCGGCGCCGACGATGATCACGTCGTAACCTTGAGGCGGCCTGGTGCGGTGCTGTTTTCGCATCGATTCGATGGCTTGGCTGCCCTGCTCGATCGCATTGCGAACGAGACCCATGCCGCCCAACTCTCCGGCAATGAAGATCCCCGGAACGTTTGTTTGGAAATCCGAGCTGATATGCGGGATGTCGACGCCCCGCTGCTCGGTGCCGAAAACAAGCGTGATCGCGTCGTAAGGGCAAGCCGTGCGGCAAGCGCCGTGGCCGATGCAATGGGTTGGTTCAACGAGCTCGGCTTTCCCGTTGATCATGCCGATAATATCCCCCTCGGGACAGGCGCCGACACAGGCGCCACAGCCCAGACATTTCGCCGGGTCGATTTTCGGATGAATTGAGGCCGGCTCGGTGAGCCCGGCCTCGGCCGCCGCCGCCTTGGTCGCCCGGCTTCGTGCCTCCCCGCGGATGCGCGACACCACATAACCGGTCCAGATCAGCGCCATTGCCACCGCGTACACGGCAATTAGCGGAGTAAAGCCCATCGGATTAGAGGTTTCCCTTGAGTTTCGATTGTGATTTCACCGGATTCGATCACGGTTACTTGAACAGCCGCGCAATCTCCCCGTGTCCCGACGCGACCGCAACGTCAGCGGCCGTTTCGCGCTTCTTATTTCTGAGCGTTTGGTTGGCGCCGGCCAGCAAGAGTGCCTTGACGACGTCGAGCCGTCCCTCTTGAGCGGCGATCATCAGTGCGTTGTATCCGACGTTGTTGCGCACGTCGGTTCGTGCGTGCCGTTTCAGCAGCAGAGCAACGATGTCGCTAGTGCCGGATTTCGCGGCGAGTATCAGGGGCGTATTTCCTGCCATCGTGTGCGCGTCGACATCCGCGCGATCGCCGATCAGCAGTCGGGCCGCCTCGGCGTTGCCGTTTTCAAGCGCTCGCAGCAGCGGCGTTCGCCCCTCTGTGTCGGCGATGTGCTGGTCGGCGTTATGTTTCAGCAGCGCTAATATGGCGCCGCTGTTTCCGTGGTCGGCCGCAAACCACATGGCCGTCCGACGTCCTTCGTCCACCGCGTCAACTTGCGCGCCGGTGGCGATCAGCGATTCCACCAGACGGGTTGGACAGGCCGCCGCCGCAACCATCAGCGGCGTGGTGCCGTGATCAAGGACCACCCCGACCTCGGCGCCGCGGTTGATCAGAAGGGTCACGACCTGTTGATGACAGCCGCGCGTTGCCAGTGTTAACGCGGTGTCGCCGCTGCGGGCCCGGAAAGCTAAGCCTGCTCCTGTGCGAAGCAAGCCTCCGACGATGTCGGCATGGCCGCCGGCCGCGGCAACCATGAGCGGCCGTTCGCCGGCGCGGTTTTCTGCATTGATGTCCGCACGCGCCGCCAAAAGCGCATTCACCACGTCAGTCTTGCCCGCCGACGCTGCGCGCAGCAGCGCGGTGTTGCCGTCATCGTCGCGGGTCGAGACGTCTGCGCCGGCCGCGAGCAGGCTCTCTACGGCGGCGATCTGACCGCGCCAGGCAGCGTCCAGCAGCTCCGTTTGACGTTCCGCCGCCGTCGCTCGCAGCACCGGCATTTCGGTCTGTGCTGGCCGGCGCGTCGCCTCGCGCGCGGCGGCCGCGTTCGGTTCGACGGTGCGGCGCGCAGAGATTTCCGCAAGACGCCTGGAGGCGCCGTCGTATCCCTGCGAGGCCGCCTTTCGCAGCCAGATTTTGGCAGAGCCAACATCTGGCGCCGCTCCGCGCCCCGCCAGATACATCATGGCGAGGTTGAATTGCGCGTTGGCATGGTTTTGTTCAGCCGCAGCCTTCATCCATCGGAAAGCCAAGAGGTCGTCCTGAGGCAGGCCGCGCCCAAGACGATAGAGCGAGGCCAGCCGGTATTGTGCTTCCGGGTTTCCAGACTCGGCGAACTTGCGAAGGACGGTCGCCGCGCGGCCGAACTCTCCGGTACGGGCGGCCTGATCAATTGCATTCGTGACGGCGGTTTCGTTACCGGTAACCTGCGCCAACGACGCGGCGGTGCCGGCAATTGCGACGGCGAGCGCTGGTAACAGCCGGTGCGCGGATTTGAATCTGGGTGAGGCCATGCGGTGGTGTCGAGCCGAGATCTCCACGATAATGAAGCGCCAAGCAGGGGCGGGGTGAGGGGGACGCACCGGATGAGCAGACCGCCAACCCCCCACGACTCCTCGCATCCGATTCGTCACGGCGGGCTTCCTCGCATTCGATTGCGGCAGAATATTAGAGGGCGGAGCATTTGTGCATTAGCGGAGCATTTGTGCATGAGTTGAGGACCCAGCTGGGAGCGCGTCATAAAACGGTCAGTCTTTGTTCAAGCTGTCGCCCCGGTGAGAAGATCGGATCACCGCAATTCGACGCTAGACACGCCCGCTCCCAAAAACGGCGCCTGGTCTCGCGCCAGAGACGACGATGACCGTTTCGTAATGTCACAGCTGCTCCTCCAAGACGCGAACATTCGTCGGCGGCTCGATGCTAATGGAGATCGAGCGGTCCTTCGGTGGCGCGCCCGGACGCCGGCAACGCCAGATTCTGCCCGTACTGGGCGTCGCTCGGCGAATATCTTATCAAAAGTTTTTACCGTCGCGATCATCCTCGTGCTTTGGGTCGGCTGGCTCAACCGCGACGACAATGGCCTGACGCCGGACGGCGGCGTCGGTTATTGGCTCGGGATTGCGGGAAGCAGCCTTATGCTGGTTCTGCTGCTCTATCCTTTGCGCAAACGCGTGCGGGCGTTGCGGGTAATCGGGACAATCGCCTTCTGGTTTCGCACCCATATGGTGCTTGGCGTGCTCGGACCGGTGTTGGTTCTATGGCACGCAAACTTCCACCTGGGCTCGATCAACAGCAGCGTCGCCCTCGTGACGATGCTCGTCGTCGCGGCAAGCGGCATTGTCGGACGGTATCTTCACAGCAAGATCCACCTTGATCTGCACGGGCGCAAAGCCAAGGCGCGGGAGGTCTTCGCCAATGCTGACGACGAACTGAGCGGCCTTATCGGCGCGGATCCGCGCGCTGCCGGCCGCGTGATCGCAGGATTGAATGCCTTTGCGCGGCTTGGTACGGCCAACCCCAGGGGCCTGCTCGCCGGCTTGGGTTTGGTGCTGGTGATCGGCTGGCAAGGCGTTGTTGTTCGTAAGCGGTTGGTAGCCTTGGCCCGGCACGCAATCGCGGTCGACGGAAAGCGGCATGGACGGTCGAAAAAGATTCAGAGCCAGCGGCTTGCCAGGGTCACGGACTTTGTCACCCAACATATTGGCGCTGCCAAAAAGGCTGCGACCTTTGCATTTTACGAGCGTCTTTTCAGGCTTTGGCACGTTCTTCACGTGCCGCTGTTCATCCTGCTCGTTATCGTGGCACTCATTCACGTCTTCGCGGCGCATTTCTTTTGAGTGGGGGCTCATTGTTGAGCCGGCAACTCACACACGCCTTTGTGCTGCACATCTGCGTCATCATCGCAAGCGCCGCGATGTCAGGCGCACGTTCGCAGAATTTGTTCGAACAGCTTGTCACTCCTGGCCCGGTGATCGCCGGACATGCCAAGCTTGAACAAGACTGCAGCAACTGTCACAAGCCGTTCTCGCGAGGGTCGCAAACCCAACTTTGCCTGGCTTGCCATAAAGAAACAGCGCGCGATCGGCAGTTGGTGAGGGGGATTCACGGGCGCCAAACGGCTGCAGCGAAACAGGAATGCACCCATTGTCACACCGATCACATGGGGCGACATGCTGACATCGTCCTGCTTGACCGCGAGACATTCAATCACACCTCGACGAATTTTGAACTTCGGGACGCCCATAAGGCGGTGCAATGCGACGGCTGCCACGCACAGAATGTAAAGTTTCGCGACGCGCCGGGACGCTGCTTCGATTGTCACAAAGCAGACGATCCGCACAAGGGGCGTCTGGGGGAAGGGTGCGACAATTGTCATGACGAAGCCACATGGGCTCGCACCAAGGCGTTCGACCATGACAAGACCAAGTTTCCGCTGCAAGCCGCGCACCGCAATGTGGCGTGCTTGTCGTGCCATGTTGGCGAACGCTACACCGGAATCGGCACGGCGTGCGTCGATTGCCACAGGATTCAGGATGTTCATGGCGGACGCTACGGCGCCAAGTGCGAAACCTGCCACGACCAGAACAAGTGGATGACGATCCGCTTTAATCATGACAAGGACACAAAATTTCCACTCAGGGCCGCACATGCGAAGGTCAAGTGCGATGCCTGCCACACGGGCGATCTGTATCGCGACAAGCTGTTGACGACATGTGTGTCTTGTCATCGCAAGGATGACCGGCACGAGGGCCAGCTTGGTGTTCGGTGTGAGAGTTGCCATGGCGAGGACAACTGGCGCCGCGTGGTGTCGTTCGACCACGATGTCACGCGATTTCCGCTGATCGGACGTCACACCGTGGTGACGTGCGAGGAATGCCACCGCTCATTGCGGTTCAAAGACGCGGCGTTGGCGTGCGCCTCCTGTCACCGCGACCAGCATCATGAGGGACGTTTGGGGGCCAATTGCGCACTCTGCCACAACCCGAATGGTTGGGCGCGCTGGCTCTTCGATCACGATAAGCAGACCCGCTACCCGTTGACCGGGGCCCACCGCGGCCTCGATTGCCAAGCCTGCCACACCACCAAGAACGTCACCAAGATTACGCTGTCGACGAGCTGCTATGCGTGCCACCAGAAGGATGACGTGCATCGGGGCGCGCTCGGACAGACCTGCGAACGCTGCCATGTGACGACTTCGTTCAAACAGGTGAGCAAGCGGTAAGCGGGCACATGCGCCCCATGCGCGGAATAATACTTCCGGGGCCCTCAAGGTGCCAAGTATTCAGTTCATGTGGCGCATCGTTTTTCGTTCCGGCTTGAACACCGAGCAGCCGAACATGGCGAGGTCGTTTTTCCGCCGGCATATTGCTGAATCCGATGCACCGTTTCTGCCTTTTCGCGGTTTTGCAAACGGCTGTTCGTTATCAATGCTGTTGCAGCCAAGGCCGCAAGGCGGCGCCGTCGAGTATTTTCTTTGTCGCCGCCAATTCGCGACAGGCGCTGCGCATTGTCTGCGTTCTGCTGAAGATCGCCGTGAAATGGTCTGATCAGATTCGTGATGTGGTCCGAATCTCATGCCATTAAACCTGGGCACGATAGCTTCGTGCCCTGAGGGCGGTGGCGCAGCCTTCCAGAAGGCAGGGGATGGTCATGGTTTGTGCAGGTTCAATTCGCCAGAATGGCAACAGCCGGAAATTGTTCGGGCCGCCGCCTGCTAACTAGGCAAGGCGCGCGCGCTCCGAACCGACCGCTCAAACGTGTCATGAGCGCGTACCGGTAAAATCTGAAATCACAAAAAGGCGGACGCCGGTCGACGACGCTGCGTGCGTGTTGTCGTTGCCGCCGCGGAGCCAGAGGGCCTCGACGCAACGTCACTGTCGTTCTCCTCAGTGCTCGAGCCCCCAGCGGAGTTTGCAAGGTAGCGCGGCGAATGGGAAGAATCTTATTGAGATTGGCGAGCCTGATGCTGCCGATCACTGCGGCGGCTATGCTCGGCGCCGCGGTGGCGAATGCGCAAAACGCATCAACTTCACGTTTCAACCACGATCCGACCGGGTTTCCGCTGACCGGCACCCATGTCTACATTCCTTGCGCGTCGTGCCACATCAATGCGCGCTACAAGAACACACCGCGGGCGTGCTTTGGTTGCCACAACGGCATGACCGCGCCGGGCGCGGCATCGGTGTTGTCGCATCCGAGGACGACGAATTATTGCGAAGGTTGCCACAAGACGACGACGTGGCGCGATTACGGGTTCATCGATCACGTCCAGGCACTCGGACCTTGTGCCAACTGCCACAACAACAAGACCGCCGAGGGCAAGACGCCGAACCATCCGGTCACCCAGGCGTCCTGCAATACCTGCCATTTCAACACGGTGTCGTGGGCGGGCGGGATATTACCGCCCGGCACGACCCAGTCCCCGGCGCCGGCCGCGACGACGCCTGCGCCCACGACGAAGACGCCTGCCGCAACGGGGACGACGCCTGCAGCCACAGCGACGCCGCCGCGAACGGCTGCGATCACTCCCGGCGCAACGTCACCGCCGGGCACAAGCTTGCCAAAGCCGCCAAGCGCTCAAACGTCCCCAAGCGGGCCGAAAGCCCCAAC
>JASHRR010001079.1 GCA_030037185.1 Xanthobacteraceae bacterium
CGCGACATGGTGCCGAACCATCTGTTCCAGCTGCTCTCGCTCGTGGCCATGGAGCCGCCTTCGCGTTTCGAGGCAAACGCGGTCCGCTCTGAAAAGGCACAAGCGCTGGATGCGATCCACGTACCCAATGACGAGACCGCGCTGAACGACTGTGTACGGGCGCAATATGTTGCGGCGCGCGTGGGGGACAATGAAGTTGACGACTACCGCAAAACGACCGATGTGAGGCCAGACAGTACAACCGAAACCTATGTAGCGCTCAAGCTCATGATCGACAATTGGCGCTGGGCCGGTGTTCCGTTCTACCTTCGCACCGGAAAAGCCCTTAAATCACGCCGGACCGAGGTGGCGATCGAATTCAAACAGGCGCCTTTTGCGATGTTCCGGGATACGCCGGTCGATCGGCTGGCCCGGAACTTTCTGGTAATGAGCATCCAGCCGAATGAATGCATCGGCCTGCAATTCAATGCGAAGGTGCCGGGGCCGGCCATCGTCATTTCGGGCGTGGACATGACTTTCAAGTACCATGATTATTTCGACGCTGCACCGAGCACCGGCTATGAGACGCTGATCTACGACTGCATGGTCGGCGACGCCATCCTGTTTCAACGGGCAGACGGGATTGAGGCGGGCTGGCGCGCGGTGCAGCCGTTCCTCGACGGATGGCACGACGCCGGACCGCGCGGGCTTGCGGTCTACAAAGCCGGCAGCGAGGGTCCTGCCGAGGCCGATCAGTTGCTCGCGCGTGACGGCCGGCGCTGGCGGCCAATGACCTGAGCCCCCTTCCCCTACCGGCCATGCATGGCAGCATAGCGCGTTGCAAAAACGTCCAGGCGCGATCGTTGTGAGACGGCGCCGCGCTCGCTCAGGCAGAGGCGGGGCGGCGCCACGTCGAGGCGGCCGAGGGCACAAGCTCCGCTCGAGGTGAAGCCGTTGATGAGGTCCCGCCCCGCTCCAGGCTCGTTGGCGGCGCGCTCGCGTAAATATGCGTCCACCCAGTCATTTGCCTGCATCGTCACCTGGTGCGGCAAGACCCGGCTGACTGGCTCATCGGACCCTCGCCGGTCGAATTTGGATCCCTACTCTCTTTTGCGAAGAGACAGGAATAGTTCATACTTAAAAACATCCTGCCCATTAAAGTACCATGGCACTCGTCGCTGGAGTTTTTTCGACTTTCTACTAATATGTAATATATCAATGATCTGTCTTGTTTAAAGAACAATAACGCATATTTCGAAGAGAAAACATTATATTATTATATTGACAACAGTACACTTTCGATTTGACGGCCAGGCTGCCAGCTGATCAGAATCTGTTCAACGCGGCGTCGATCGTGGCGGGGGCGACCCGCCTGGGGCAGATCCGGTCGTCGCTGGCGGAGATGGGAGCGTTTTGAAGTTCGGGGCTTGGGTCAGTTGCTCCTTCGTCATCGGCACCTTCAATTGTGCCTTGTTGCCGTCGCTGGCCGGCGCTTCATGAAACTCGCTCAATGCGATTGCCACCTCCTTGGCGCCGACGCCGAGAACACCGCCCATGCCCACGATGAGGGCTCTGACCTGCCCACCCTTGTCAAGCAGGATATCGACTATGTCGCCGACCTTTTGGTTGTCGGAGTCGAGCACCGCCGTGCCTTTCAACTTCGAGGCCAGCAACTCGTCCTTGCCCTGAGCCGCGACGATCTGAGAGCTGCCCGGGCTGGCAGAATCACCGGGCGGGCCGGCGGGAGCGGCGTCGGGACGCTCTGGTGCCTGGGCGAATGCCGTCGACATTGTCAATACGCCTGCGGCCGCGGCGATAATGAATGTTTTGGTCATGTCCGTTCTCCTGTGCCCCAAAGACATAGTGGAATATGCTGGCCGTCATTCGGCATGCGCCGGAAATAACGCCCGCCATGGGGTACAGTTCCTCGCTGCACGATCGCCCTAACGGCTCGCAGTTAGGGCGATCACGCCTGACGCCGAATTTCAAGGACGACGGTGGGCGTGGCCGCTTTGGGTCGGCGCGAACGGCTCAAAACGGCTCTGATCGCGACGCGCCTTTATCGATCCAGGGGCACGCGCGGCGCGGCCGCGCGATCCTCACCGCTTCAACAGCGCGTCAGGTACGCGATGCGCCGATCCTTCGGAGGGGCTGATGGGATCGGCTATTAACGCTCACGCCGCCTGCTTGGCGAGGCGGCTCATCTCCCGCAGCACGAGGCTGCGATAAATCCCCTCCTGGTGCATCAAGTGGTCAGGCGGGCCATCCTGGACGACTTGCCCGCCTCGCAAAACAACGATGCGATCAAAGTTATGCACCGTCGACAAGCGATGCGCGATTGCGATCACAGTACGGCCGCGCATCAGCTTGGCGAGCGCCTCCTGAATGGCCTCCTCGGACTCCCCGTCAAGCGCCGAGGTTGCTTCGTCCAGCAGCAGCAGGGGTGCATCTTTTAAGAAGGCTCGGGCAATCGCGATACGCTGGCGCTGTCCCCCTGACAGCTGCACACCACGATCGCCTACGATGGTTGCAAAGCCGCGCGGCAGTGCCTCCATGAAATCGCGGCATCCCGCAAAATCCGCGGCTGCGATGACCTCGCTATCCGTCGCGTCCGGTCTGCCGTAGCGGATGTTCTCTATGGCGGATCGATGAAACAGGGAGAGATCCTGCGGAACCACCGCAATCGCCGCGCGCAGGCTTTCCTGCGTGACCCGCGCGATGTCCTGCCCGTCGATGGTGATGCGGCCGTCCTGAAGATCATAGAAGCGCTGGACCAACGCGAGCAGGCTCGACTTGCCGCCGCCCGATGGACCGACAAGCCCAACCCGCTGACCAGGTTCGAACGTCAGGCTGACGCCTTTAAAAACCGCATTTCCGTTCGGATAGCAAAATGAGATACGCTCTAGCTCGACCGACGCACCTCGCCGAACGAGGCAGGCCGCCTCGGGGTGATCGCGAAGCTCGTGCGGGACGAGGAGCGTCGCCAGCGCTTCCGAGAGCCGCGCGAAGTGCTGAGTGACATCGACCAGGGCAACCGCGAGGTCGCGCGTTGCGTGCAGAACGGCTAACCCCAAGGTGCATGCGAGGACGACGTCGCCGGCGGTAACGGCTCCCTCTTCCCACAGGACAACGGCCCAGGCGAGCAATCCGATTGCCAGGACAATCGTCGCGGCGGCATGCAGGATGCGAAGCCTTTCGAGATAGAGCAGGCTGCTTCGACGGGCCTCCATTTCGCGCGCGACCGTCGCGTCAAACCGACGGTACTCCCGTGCGCGACCGCAGAACGACCAGACGAGCGGCATGTTGGCGATCACATCGACCATTTCGCCGTCCACGGCGGCGGCCTTGTCGGCAAAGTCGTGGTGCAGGGCCTGGCCCGCGGCGGCGAGGCGAAACAAGGCGACGACCATCAGCCCGGCAACCGGCATGAGAACAGCCGCCATCGACACGCTGACGGTGCCGACCAAAGAAATTGCGACGGCGGTTGCGGCGCACGGAGGCAGCACGTTCCACACAAACATATTCTCAACCGCAAACACAGCATTCGACGTTGCGGTGACGCGGCTTGCCAGCGTGCCCGGCATTCGCTGCGCGAAATATCCCGGCGCATGGCCGGTCAGGTGGCGAAACAGATCTCGGCGCAGGTCGCCGCTAACGCCGACGAACGCAGAGTTTGCGATCAAACCGGCCAATCGCCACAGTCCGCTATCCGCGGCAATCAGTCCGACAAGCAATCCAAACGCCGGCCAAATGCCGTTGGCGCTGCCGGCTGGATGCGTCAAGTTATCGACGAGAAGCTTGATGCCATATTGCGTGCCGACCGAGCATCCGACCGCCGCGAGAACCGCAGTCACGATGGCGGCGTGCGCAGCCCAGCGCCGGTAGACGAACCTAAACGTAAAGGCGATCGGACGGTTGGCGTACCAACTTAAATCGTTTATCGCCATGACAGCCGGAGAACTCGAAGCTTTCATGGTCCGCCGCAACGAAAACTCACTCGCGCTTGAATGTGTGATCGATTGGCACCATGCCCCTCAAACATGCAGCGCGATTACCTACACCGCCGGTTGACGCCTCGTTGTACAAAAGGTTCCGGGCAAAAATAAGTTTTTGCCTGCGGATCTTTGGGCGCACATAGACTCAATGCACACGCACGACCGGTTTTGGCGCCGGTCGAGTCTCGGGCATCAAGGCCCAGGCTGCAGCCGCACCGAGCGTCGCCACCGCTGCCAACCCCAGGAAGGCGATCGGGCTGGAGAAATGGTCGCTTAGGTATCCCGCGTAAGTTGGACTCGCCGAAGCGCCGATTCCGATCATGGTGCCGACAATACCCTGGCCGAGATTGAAATGCCCGGTGCCGCGGGTAACGTCCGCGATCACGAGCGGCACCAAAACGGCGAACACCGCGGCGGTAACCCCGTCGAGTAATTGAACCGCAACTAGCGCATAGGGGTTGGCTACCGTGGCAAAGAGGATGCCCCGCAACGGCAACGTCGAAAAGGCAACGAGGAGCAGGGGCCGCCGGCCCCACGCCTGCGCTTTCTGACCGACCCAGGGAGAAAAGATTGCAACGACAAGCTGAGGCCCGACAATCGCCGCGGCGATCATCAAGGGCGCCCATTGGCTGGACCGCATCGTTAGGACGCTTGCCATCAGGGGGAGCATCGCCGCGTTCCCGAGATGGAAC
>JASHRR010000125.1 GCA_030037185.1 Xanthobacteraceae bacterium
GGTTCTGATCGCCTGGTCGGGCGGGCACAGTGCCGGCATGAGCGTTTTGCTGCGAAGCCAAAAATGCCGCTCCCGGCGTTGAACGCATCGGGTTCCATAATTAGACCTCTGGTCACGACAACATGTCCGACTACTACAAACCGAGCGACCCCAAAGACATCGAAGCGGCCGTGCAATGGGCCCTAGCCGGTGGGAAATCGCTTGAGATCATCGGCCACGGCTCAAAACGCCCGCTCGGGCGTCCGGCACAGTATGACGCGACACTCGACCTGTCCGGGATGGCAGGCATCGTCCTTTACGAACCGCAGGAATTGATCCTCTCGGCCAGGGCAGGAACGCCGCTCGCAGAAATCACCGCCTTGGTCGCGTCGAACGGCCAGGAACTTGCCTTTGAACCCATGGACTATGGTCCTCTGGTGGGCGGTGCCCAAGGCCGCGGGACGATCGGGGGCACGCTGGCGGCGAATGTGTCAGGACCGCGTCGAATCCGCGCCGGCGCCGCGCGCGATCATCTTCTCGGTGTCGTCGCCGTTTCCGGACGCGGTGAGATCTTCAAGTCCGGCGGCCGCGTGGTTAAGAACGTTACCGGATTCGATCTGTGCAAACTGCTGGCCGGATCGTGGGGCACGCTCGGGATTCTTGCGGAAGTGACCCTCAAACTGCTCCCGCAGGCGAAATCCGAGGCGACGCTCGCGGTGTTCGGGATGAATGACAGCGAGGCGGCGGCAGCGATGGCGGCCGCAATGGCGGCTCCCCTCACCGTTTCCGGCGCGGCGCATCTACCCGATTACATGGCATCGCGTTTTGACGGCCTTGATGAGGCGCAAGCCACAACCGTGTTTCGCGTCGAAGCCATTGCGGCCTCGCTCGATGAATGCGTCGCCAACCTTCAGCGCGCGGTACGGCCTCATGGCGCCTGCGCCTGCCTTGATCAGGCGGCATCGCGCAGGCTGTGGCGCTCGATTCGGGACGTGCAGCCGTTTTGGGCCAATGGCGCCTGCGGCGATCGACCGCTGTGGCGCGTCTCGGCACCGCCAAGTAAGGGGTGTGAGATAGCGTCGAAAATTACGCCGGCCGCGATGTTGTTCTATGATTGGGCCGGCGGCCTCATCTGGGTCGCGCCTCCGGTGACGCAGGACTGCGGCGCCGGAGAAATCCGCCGCGCCGTGGCAGCAGCAGGCGGTCACGCGATGCTGGTGCGTGCGCCACAATCCGTGCGGGCCGCCATCGATCCGTTCCACCCCGAAAGCGGGGCGCTGGCGGCGCTGACCAGGCGGGTAAAGGAAAATTTCGATCCCAAAGGCGTGCTCAATCCGGGACGGATGTGGGCCGGAGTCTAGGCATGCAGACGTCATTCAGCCTCGCCCAGCTTGCCGACCCGGATGTTGCCGAGGTCAATAAGATTTTGCGCGCTTGTGTGCATTGCGGCTTCTGTACGGCAACCTGTCCGACCTATGTGCTGCTCGGAGACGAGGATGATTCCCCGCGCGGCCGCATCTATCTCGCCAAGGATATGCTGGAGAGCGCCGAGCCGGCGCGCCGCGAGGTGGTCAAGCATGTCGACCGCTGCCTGTCCTGCCTCGGTTGCATGACCACGTGTCCGTCGGGCGTCCACTACATGCACCTCATCGACCACGCCCGGGCTTATATCGAAGAGACCTATCGCCGCCCGTTCATCGACCGGCTGACGCGGGCGGGGTTGCTGCGCGTGATGTCCGATCCGAGGCTGTTTTGGTGGGCGTTACTCACCGCCCTGCTGGTAAAGCCGATCGTGCCGCTGCTCGATTTTGTCCGTCTGAAGCGGGTGGCGGCGATGCTTCGCCTCGCGCCGTGGCGCCTGCCTCCCCGCCCGGCAAAGCCCGGTGTCGTTGCCGCCATCGGCCGGCGGCAGGGCCGGGTGGCCTTGCTGTCGGGTTGTGTTGAAAGTGTGCTCGCCCCCAATATCAACAAGGCAGCGGTGCAGGTTCTCACGCGCCACGGCTTTGAAGTGGTTCATGTGCGCGACGAGGGCTGCTGCGGGGCGCTCGCGCATCACATGGGTCGTAAACTGGAAGCCCGCGCGGCAGCATGCCGCAATATTGATGCCTGGTTCCGCGAGATCAATGCTGAGGGAATCGATGCCATTGTGACGACGGCTTCGGGTTGCGGCACGGTCATCAAGGATTATTGCTTCACGCTGCGCAACGTGCCGGATTACGCTGCGCGCGCCAAGAAAATCGCCGGCATGTGCTATGATATCTCTGAATTTATAAACAAAATCAATTGTTTAGGATATGTCAAACGACCTGCCCTGAAAGTCGCTTATCACCCCGCTTGTTCACTCACGCACGGTCAACGGATAACCGAGCTGCCGAAAGCGATGCTCTCTAAAGCGGGATTTGTGTTGATAGATATTCCCGAGAGCCATTTATGTTGCGGTTCTGCTGGAACCTATAATATTTTGCAGTCAGAATTGGCGAATCGGTTGCGTGATCGAAAGATCGCTAATATCGATAAGGTTATGCCCGAATTGATCGCAGCCGGAAATATAGGTTGCATCATCCAGATCGCAGCGGGCACGCCAATTCCGGTCGTTCATCCGATCGAGTTGATCGACTGGGCAACCGGAGGATCGGCGCCAAGGGCGTTGGAACGCACGAGATGGTCCGATACAATCGGTGATTCGAGCGAGTAGGTACCGTTAGGGTCCAAGCAAATCGTGTTTGATTGCCCCGCCGTGCGTCGGGAAGTCAGCCGCAACGATCGGGAGAACGATCATGGCGAAGAAAGCTAAGAAGGCGAGTAAAGCTCAAACCGAAAAGAAGAAGACGAAAAAGGTAGCAGCGGCAACGAAGGCTGCAAAGAAGACTGCTTCCAAGCGAGCTCCCGCAAAGAAGATGAAGACTTCTGCAAAGACTGCAGCCAAGAGCCGAGCCAAGAAGCCCGTCGCCAAAAAGGTAGCTGCCAAGAAAACTGCCCCCAAGAAGGCACCGGCCAAGAAGGCTGCGCCCAAGCAACCTGCTGCGGCTGCCCCGGCGCCCAAACCGGCTGCTCCGGCCCCCAAAGCGGCTGCTCCGGCCCCCAAAGCGGCTGCTCCGGCGCCTAAACCGGCTGCCCCGGCCCCCAAACCGGCTGCCCCACCGCCCCCGCCGAAGCCCGCGGCGGCCGCCCCTGCT
>JASHRR010000126.1 GCA_030037185.1 Xanthobacteraceae bacterium
GCCGGAGCCGGCGCGTACGCACAGTCCCCCGATGTGAGGGAGGCAGAGGCGCGCGAGGAGACGGCGCTCGCGGCAGGGGTAAAGCGCACCAACGAGCTTTGCGGCGCGCGGATTGCAGCGACGTTCGACTGGCACGCCCTGGTGCCGATCGGTCAGCTTGCGGAAATCAAGCCGGGCACCCTTGCGAATCGATGCGACGAGGCGCTGGAGGGCGTTCGCAAGCTCTGCAGAGCTCATCCTTCAGAACGGCAAGCTGTTGCCAGGGAAATCTCGCAGATGGTTTGTAGCTTCGGCAGCAAGCCGCCTTTCGTGTCAGTGAAAGACCATACGCTGACATATAGGATCAATCTTGATCTTGCCTTCTTCAACAATGACATCATGGTCTACGAGCATCTGATGGACAATCTGGTGCTCGACGGGCAGACGTTGGTCATGCGAAACTACATGCCCGATGCCGAGGACAACATCGCCAGGGCGGCTGCACGAATCAACGGTCTCTGCCAATCAAGTATCCGCGTGCGGTTTGACTGGAGCCGGATCCCCAGCGTCACCACCAGCAATCAGCGCCCGCTCGGCTTTTGCGAGCACGTGCTTGACGCCACCGAGCGCGTCTGTGTTGATGCGGCGGGCAAGGCCGCAGTAAGACAGGGGATCAGCAGCATCGTCTGCAGCTTTGCGGCCGATCGCTCGATCTCTCTCAGGCAGGGCGTGCTCGAGTTCAAGAGCGATTTCAATGCCAGCGACGATCGCAGCTTCATCTTCCAGTATCTGCAAAGTCATCTCTAGCTGCGATGCGGACGTGCCGGCGGCTTGACGCCGGCTGCGCGGCTCGATTGAGGAGCGTCCGAGGATTCAGAATCAGCGGTGGGCCGCTTGGCTGCTGCGGCGGCGCAGCCGCAGTCTAAAGCGGTCGAGGTAGAGATAGACCACCGGTGTCGTATAGAGCGTGAGCATCTGGCTCAGGATCAACCCGCCCACGATGGCGATGCCGAGCGGGCGACGTAGCTCACCGCCGTCGCCGAAACCGATCGCCAGCGGCAGGGCGCCGAACAGCGCCGCACTGGTCGTCATGATGATGGGGCGGAAGCGCAACAGGCACGCTTCGTAGATTGCCTGTTGCGACGTGAGGCCCTTGGTGCGCTCAGCGTCGAGCGCGAAATCGATCATCATGATCGCGTTTTTCTTGACCAGGCCAATCAGCAGAACCACACCGATCAAGCCCATGATGCTAAACTCGGTTTTGAAAATCATCAGCGCCAGCACGGCGCCGACACCCGCGGAGGGCAAGGTCGACAGGATGGTGATCGGATGGATGTAGCTCTCATACAGAATCCCGAGCACCAGATAGATGATGACGAGAGCGGCGAGAATAAGCCATGGTTGATTGCCTAGCGATTGCTGGAAAACGCGCGCCGTTCCCTGGAAGGTGCCGTGAAGGGCCGCGGGCGCGTTGAGCCGGACCATGACCTCATGGACCGCCGCCACCGCATCGCTGAGCGAAAAGCCCGGGGCCAGATTGAACGAGATGGTGGAGGCAACGAACAGGCCCTGATGATTGACGGCGAGCGGGATGCTGCCCGGGGCGTACTGGGTGACCGCGCTCAACGGCACCATTGTTTCGGCTGCCGTGCTGACGGCGGCGCCGGTTGATGCCGTGGCTTTACCGGTGTTGCCGATGGAATTGAGCGCGAGATTGCGCGCCGCGTCGGCTGCGACCGTCGATGCGGTGGAAGATCCACTGACGGTACCGGCGACCGCGTTGGTCGCCTGGGTGCCACGGACCGCCTCGCCGGATATGCTTGCGTACACGTCCTTCAGGACTTCGGGGTTCTGCCAGTATTTCGGTGCCAGCTCCATGATCACGTGATACTGATTGCGGTCGTTGTAGATGGTGGACACTTGGCGCTGACCAAATGCGTCGTAGAGCGTGTTGTCGATCTGGGCAACGGTGATGCCGAGCCGCGCCGAACTGTCCCGGTCGA
Organism: Xanthobacteraceae bacterium; assembly: GCA_030037185.1. Next base: position 1,983 of record JASHRR010000126.1, read on the forward strand.
TGGTAATGTCGGTCTCCAGCCCCTGGTTCTGCTGGTCGCTGTTGACGTCGGTGAGCTGCGGCTTTTTCTGCAGCTCCGCAAGGATGCGGGGCGCCCAGCCGTAAAGCTGCTCCACCGTGTCCGCCTGCAAGGTGTACTGGTATTGTGCATTGGCGGGCCGTCCGCCGGCGCCAATATCTTGAACCGCCTGCAGGAACAGCGTCGCCCCCGCCACCTCGGCAAGCTGGCTGCGCAATCGCTGGATCACCTGGTCCGCCGACACTTTGCGCTCCTGCAGCGGTTTGAGGGACAAGAAGACGAAGCCGCCATTGGTGGGGGTCTGCGCACCGCCAGTGAAGCCGACCACGGTATTGACGGCCGGGTCTCGTTGGATGATCGAGGTGAACTGCTGCAGCTTCTGGTGCATCAGCTGGAACGAAATGCTCTGGTCGGCCTGGATGTTGCCAATGATCCATCCGGTATCCTGTTGCGGGAAGAAGCCCTTCGGCACGATCCTGTAGAGGTAGACATTGGTTGCGACCGTCAGCACCAGAATCGCCAGGATAAGTCGCGGGTGGTTGAGTGCCCAGGCGAGGGTGCGTTTGTAGCCACGCAGTATCGCCTCGAAGCAGCGCTCGGTCATATCGTTAAAGCGGCCTTGCTTGTGACGCTCGCTGCGCTTGAGCAGCAGTGAGCACATCATCGGGGTGGTCGCCAACGAGACCGCGAGCGACACCATGATGGCCACCGAGAGCGTCACCGCGAATTCGCGAAACAGGCGGCCCACGATACCGCCCATCAGCAGGATCGGAATGAACACCGCGACCAGTGAGGCACTCATCGAGATCACCGTGAACGACACCTCGCTGGCGCCTCTGATGGCGGCTTCGATTCGCGGTACGCCGGCCTCGATGTGGCGCGAGACATTCTCAAGCACGACAATGGCATCATCGACCACAAAGCCCGTGGCGACCGTGAGTGCCATCAGCGACAGGTTATCCAGGCTGTAGCCGAAGAGGTACATGGCCCCGAAGGTGCCGATCAGTGAGACCGGCACTGCGATGCTCGGCACCATTGTGGCGCGTCCGCTGCGCAGGAACAGGAACACCACCAGGATGACCAGAATCACCGAGACGGTCAGCGTGCGCTCGACGTCCCTGAGCGACGCCCTGATCGTGGTCGAACGGTCGCCTCCGGAGGTGAGCTCGATCGCCGGCGAGATCGCGGCCTGCAATTCCGGCAGCAGCCCGTAGACACGGTCGACCGCGTCGATGATGTTGGCGCCAGGCGCCCGGTTGACGATGATCAGCACCGCTGGCTTGCCATTGGCGAGGCCCGCGGTGCGGATGTCTTCGACCTGGTCGACGACGTCGCCGACGTCGGTCAGGCGCACCGGCGCGCCGTTGCGATACGCGATAATGAGCGACCTGTAGTCGGCGGCGACGGCTGCCTCGTCGTTGTCGTAGATCTGGTAATGCCGATCGCCGCTCTCGATCTCCCCCTTCGGGCTGTGGGCGTTGGCGGACGCCAGGGCGGCGCGGATATCCTCGAGCCCAATCCCGTATTTGAACAGCGCCGACGGATTGAGCTCAGCCCGCACTGCCGGGAG
>JASHRR010001080.1 GCA_030037185.1 Xanthobacteraceae bacterium
ACCGACCCGCAGCAAATCCTCGCCGCCGTCGCCGGCGGGCCATTGCCTAAGTTGGGTTAACGGGTCAGCGGCCCCGCATCGAGGCGCCTTGCGGAGCCGCCAACACGCGAGAGCTTACCTTGCCGCCGCGAACGGTCCGACTTCGGGTCTGGCCTGCGTGTCTGCGTATTCGCCGAGCTCCACCTTGGCGCCACGCGCGATGGCGGCCATCTCATTGCCGGCCTGGAAGCAGCTGAAATCCGGCCGGTTCCTCCACGCCCACGGCCCGCACAGCTTTATGCCGGCCTTGATCGCCGCATCATGAACAATGTTGATCTCGCGCTCATAATCAGCATCGCCTTGCTTATAGCCGGCGAAATTGCCGAGATCGCTGCTGGCGGCAAAAATCGCGTCAACCCCTTTCACCTTCGCGATCTCGTCGGCATGCTGGAGGCCCTCAAGCGTTTCGATCATCAGGATCAGGACCACGTTGTCATTGATGGTATTGCGATAACCGCCCGGGACACTGCCCCACACATTGGGGTCGAAAGCGTATCCGCCGCCAAGGCTGCGTTTACCGAGGGGTGGAAAGTAGGTCCAGTCACGCGCCGCAATCGCCTCTTCCACCGTATCGACGGTCGGAACCACGATCACCAGCGCCCCCGCATCGAGCGCATGTTGAATCTGAAACTCGTCCGTGTAGGGCACGCGCACCCCCGGAACCGCCTTCGCGTGCGGGCAGGTCCGCCACGCCTTGCCGGCCTCGTCCCAGGTTGTGTTGGCGTGCTGCATCTCGGTCCAGATGAAGTCGTATCCGGCATTGGCCATGGCGCAGTAAGTGCTCGGGTCGATCCCCGATGATACCGTGCCGCCGACCAGTTTGCCGCCCGACATCAGCTTGATCTTGGCCGGGTTCCAGATCTTGCTCCCCGCCGGCGGCGTGAAGGCATTGCCGTATTTCCAGGTGGTCATATCGAACGCTCCCTGGTTGACCGCGCCGGCCGGCGCCTTTTCCCTCGCCTTGCTGTCTGCGCCGGCCGGTGCCGCCAGCGGGAACTGGCCTTGCTGTGCATGGGGGGCCGCGCCCGACAGACACAACAGCGCACACGCACCAGCCATGCCAACGAAATGCTTCATGATCTTTCCTCCGCGATCTTTAAATTAATCCGCGCCCGCTGAGCGCACAGCACCCATCGGCAGCGGCAACCTAAAAGACGATGAGGTGGACAGGAAGGCCGACGATCGCAACACCTTCGAAGGCGTGGCCGCGGCCCGCTGCCGGCAAACCATCCGTTTGTCAGGTATTCATCGACTCGAAGAACTCGGTATTGCTTTTGGTGTTTCGCAGCTTGTCGAGCAGAAAGTCGATCGCATCCATGGTGCCCATTGGGTTAAGAATGCGACGCAATACGTACATCTTCTTGAGGACGTCAGGGGGGGTGAGCAGCTCCTCTTTGCGGGTGCCCGAGCGGGTGATGTCGATTGCCGGAAAGGTCCGTTTGTCGGCGACCTTGCGGTCGAGAATCAATTCCGAGTTGCCGGTGCCCTTGAACTCCTCGAAAATCACCTCGTCCATGCGGCTGCCGGTGTCGATCAGCGCAGTGGCGATAATCGTCAGCGACCCACCCTCTTCGATGTTACGGGCGGCGCCAAAGAAGCGTTTCGGCCGCTGCAACGCATTGGCATCCACGCCGCCGGTCAGTACCTTACCGGAGGATGGCACCACCGTATTGTAGGCGCGTCCGAGTCGGGTGATCGAATCAAGCAGGATCACCACGTCGCGACCGTGCTCGACCAGCCGCTTTGCCTTCTCGATCACCATCTCGGCAACCTGAACGTGGCGCTGCGCAGGCTCATCGAACGTGGAGGAAATCACCTCGCCCTTCACCGAACGCTGCATATCGGTGACTTCTTCCGGCCGCTCGTCGATCAACAGCACGATCAAGTAGCATTCGGGGTGATTGGCAGTGATGGCGTGGGCGATGTTCTGCAGCAGAACCGTCTTGCCGGTCCGCGGCGGCGACACGATCAGCGCGCGTTGGCCCTTGCCGATCGGCGCAACGATATCGATAACCCGAGGCGAGAGATCCTTTTTGGTCGGATCCTCATGTTCCATGCGCAGCCGTTCGTCCGGATAAAGCGGCGTCAGGTTGTCGAAATTGATCTTGTGGCGCGCCTTTTCGGGGTCCTCGAAATTGATCGTATTGACCTTGAGAAGCGCAAAGTAACGTTCGCCCTCCTTGGGGCTGCGGATTTCGCCCTCGATGGTGTCTCCGGTCCGCAGCCCGAACCTGCGGATCTGGGAGGGCGAAACGTAGATGTCGTCGGGGCCAGGCAAGTAATTGGCCTCGGGCGAGCGCAAAAAGCCAAAGCCGTCCTGCAGCACTTCGACGACGCCCTCGCCGATGATGTCTATTTCCTTGGCTGCAAGTTGTTTGAGGATGGCGAACATCAACTCTTGCTTGCGCATCGTCGATGCATTCTCGACGCTGTGTTCTTCCGCAAAGCCCAGCAACTCGACGGGAGACTTGGATTTGAGGTCTTGAAGCTTCATTTCCCGCATGCGGGTGTTCCTGTGCGCGACCGACCAGAAATGCCGATCGACATTATGACGGGGAGAATTCGCAGATCGTTGCCTGAAGCCCGGCGCTCCGGCCAGATACGACGGTCCCGGCCGGACACAGCGGTTGAATCCCTTTACGGGCCGCGCTCGACAGTTCAACCTGCCTTTGGTGAGATACGCAAGATAATAGGAAAAGTCCCGACCTGGCGCAAGAGTTCCGCGCAACCGACAGCCGACTTAGCCAATCAAAACGGCTTGATCACCGCCATAATGACAATCGCCACCATCAGCCCGGCCGGAACCTCGTTGATCACGCGGTAAAACCGTTCGCTGTGGCGGTTGCGATCGGCGGCGAAATCCATGGTCCAACGCGCCAAGAGGCCATGAACGGCCGACAGGCCGATGACCAGCAGCAGCTTCAATTGCAGCCAATGCGCAAAAATCCAGCCGCCTTCGTAAATCATCCACAGCCCCAGCGCCCAGCTGGCCACCATGGCCGGATTGATGATCCCTCTCAGCAACCGCTGTTCCATCACCTTGAACGTTTCAGACTGGCGCGAGCCTGCTGGCGCGGCGCAATGGTAGACGAACAGCCGGGGAAGATAGAGCAGTCCGGCCATCCAGGAGATCACCGCCATGACGTGAAAGGCCTTAAACCACGGATAGAGGCCTGAGGGATGCCAGGCCGCCAGCACCATCACCAAGATCGCCACCACGCCGACCGCCGCGATCGGGCGGATCCATCGTTTGTTGCCAGGCCGCATTGCGCTTCCAGAGCCTCCGCGCGTTATCGGCGTGACTTTCGAACCCGGGCCACCATCCGCTCCACATGTTCGATCGGTGTTTCAGGCAGGATGCCGTGGCCAAGATTGAAAATGAAGGGCCGGTCGGAGAACGCTGCCAGCACCGCATCGACTTCGCGATCGAGTGCGGTTCCTCCGGCGAGCAACGCCACCGGGTCGACATTTCCCTGCACCGGTCTGCGAGATTGAATCTCGTCGCGGGCAAACTTGCGGTTAATCATCCAGTCGAGCCCGATCGCGTCGAACGGCACGGTTTCGGCGTAGCTCACGAGCGACGTGCCGGCGCCGCGCGGAAATCCGATCACCCGTGCTCCCGGGATCCGTTGGCGCAGGCCGGCGACGATGTTGGCGGCGGGCCTGGTGCACCAGCGCTCGAATTCCTGCGGTCCCAACACCCCGGCCCAGGTATCGAACAGCTGAACCGCATCTACGCCCGCACCGAGTTGGGCCGCCAGATAGTCTATCGATGCCGCCGTCAAGGCGTCGATGAGTTCTTTAAAGCCCGCCGGATCACGATAGGCGAAAAAACGCGCCGGGGCCTGATCCTGGGTCCCGCCACCGGCCACCATATAGGTCGCCACCGTCCAC
>JASHRR010001081.1 GCA_030037185.1 Xanthobacteraceae bacterium
CGACCGATTGGTGATTACGGTGGGCAAGTTCAGCGTGGTCGACATCTTTGACGCGAATAGGTACGCGCACGATCCGCGCAACGATTTTCTGAACTGGTCGCTCGTCGACACCGGAACCTTCGATTACGCCGCCGACTCCTGGGGCTATACCTATGGGGCAGCGGCGGAGTGGTATCGCGGCAACTGGGCGCTGCGCGCCGGCCTATTTGATCTGTCGGTCGTACCCAACAGCGCCGAACTCGACCCCACGTTCAGACAGTTTCAGATGGTCTATGAAATCGAGCACCGGCACGAATTATGGGGTGAGCCCGGCAAGATCGCGTTGGATGGCTTCCTAAGCCGCGGCCGGATGGGCAGCTACGACGACGCACTCGCGCTCGCAGTGGCAACCGGAACCACGCCCAGCACCGCTGACGTACGTCATTACACCAGCCGTCCAGGTATCAGCCTGAATTTCGAGCAGCAGCTGGTGCCGAATATCGGCCTGTTCGGCCGCTTCGGCTGGGCTGACGGCAATATCGAGCCTTACGAGTTCACCGACATCGACCGAACCGCGTCCGCGGGCCTATCGCTCGGCGGCAAGCTCTGGGGACGACCCGACGACACCATCGGTATCGCAGGAGTGGTGAATGGCATATCCAGTGCCCATCAGGCCTATCTCAATGCCGGCGGCCTCGGGATTTTGGTCGGCGATGGGCAATTGCCGCATCCGGGTCCAGAACAGATCCTGGAGACCTACTACAGTCTGCCGGTCGGTTCGTGGAGGGTAACTCCGGATTATCAGTTCATCATCAATCCAGGCTACAACCGCGACCGTGGTCCAGTCTCGATTCTTTCCCTTCGATTGCGGACGCAGTTTTGAAGAATCCGAGCAATGCAAATCGGGCCTGAGTGTTCGCAATGGTTCTTGTGTGACGAGGTCCACATGGCGATGCGCAACTGCGAGCAAATCTTTGGTGGTTGCGAACGGCGAGGCGTCCGCGGCTCGGTAGAATGAGTGTCGTGGACCGGCGGTCCCCAGCCGCTGACTGACCGCGTCAGCCCGGTCCGGGAACCGAAGTTTGTTATCATTCGAAGTCCGCGCAAAGCGGATCCCGCCGAACGCGCGACGCCGGATGAACATTCAACCATCGTTGTTAGACGAAGCGTTCTTTGATTCAGACCTCCTGATCTCATGACCTCAGGAGGTCTGTGATTAGTTTCCCGTCATTGGCTCCAGCCTGTAATTCAAGCCCATGCGGAAAATATTTTCGTTGAGACCCGCCGAAGGGCTGGTGCCTTGGCCGATCGAGACGCCGCCGGTAACGTACGGCAAAAAGCGGTCGAATGCATATCCAAACTGTGGCGCGCAGTTGAGAGCCGCCGGCTCTTGAACTCGCAACTGAGCGCGCAAGAATTCGCAGAAATGCGGGCATCTGACACCCGAAGCGCAACGCGCCGAAATCCGCGAGGTCAATCGGATCGTCAAGGGGGTGATTGGCGAGCCGCCGGTCGGCTTGGTAAGCCCCGGGGCCACCATACCGGCGAAAACTCAGCATTCCGGCGGAGGAGGGTTACATCTGGTCGGCTGACCAGTCCGACGACGGTCTGCCCTGTGTTGTCGAGGTCGGTGGCAAGCGCATGGTGATCGTTGCGAAACATTGGTTCTTCAACGATTGGCGCCCCTGGAATGGCGGTGCCGGTAACGGCGAGATGGCGTTTCATGCGTTCAAGGACGGGTTTGATTTCGTGCGCGAAGAGGCGCTTCGCGGCAAGCCCGGGCGCATTGATGCCCTGGTCTACGCCGAGCTCAGCGGCCGGCCCTACATGGCACACGCCTTCGAGAAGATGATCCGCTACCTTCACCAGCATGATAAGCTCGTCTGGCTTCCAACCCACTCGAGAACGCCGACTACATGCTGACCATGCCAACTGTGTCGAGTTTTATGCCCCATTTGGGTAGGGCACTGCGAGGACCAAATGCCGTTCGCGTTCCCGACCGGTGGCGGCAGAATGATCGTCGGTATCGCGGCGAGCTGCGGGCCGCACAGCGGGCCGCAAGCCTCGATATATTCTGCCGCCAAAGCTGCAATCATCGTCTTCAGCCAATCGCTTGCCCAGGAAGTCGACCCACACGGCATTCGGGTCAACTCAATCGCACCCGGTAACGCCGAGGCTCGCTGGAAAAAGCCCGAGCCTGTGCGCAGTCCGCTTGGCCGCGCAACGACCGGCGATGATATCGGGCGCGCGGTCGCCTTCCTGCTCTCCGACGACGCAAGCCACATCACCGGAAGGTGCCTCGACCTCTCCGGTGGCACGACGCTACATTGAGACTGCGCTCAGCGCGCGACGCGCCGGCCACCGCCGGCCGGAAACGGAGGAGAGTCATGTGGAGTAAACCCACTGCCACGGTGGCGATCGTGCTGACCGTATGCGTCGTGGCTTCGGCGGAAGCGCAATCGCCTGCCGCAACCAGTGTGAAAAAATTCGAAGTCGTCGAAGCGACCATTGAGGATATACAAAGCGCCATCAAGGCAAGGCAGATCACGGCCACCGAGTTGCTCGGCATGTATCTGGCACGCATCAAGGCCTTCAATGGAACTTGCGTGAATGAACCGCAGGGAATTCTCGGCCCCGTCACACCGATCCCGCACGCCGGAAGCATCAACGCGCTGATGACGCTCAATCTGAGGCCTGCGGCGCGCAAGGCGTGGGGCTTTGACAATCGCAAGGCCCGCAGCATGACCGACCAGGTCGACGACGACCCGAACAAGCCGGACGCGCTCGAGGTGGCGGCCGCGCTCGACGAGCATTTCACCAGAACGGGCCAGTTGATCGGCCCGCTACACGGCGTAGTGTTGAGCATCAAGGACCTGCTCGATACCTACGACATGCGCACGACGGGCGGCGCAGACGCCGACTATGCCGATGACCGTCCGCCGCGCGACGCCACCCTGGTGAAGCGCCTACGGGAGGCCGGCGCCATCATCCTGGCGAAGGCCAATCTCGGCGAATATGCCTCCGGCAGCCGCAGTGCGTTTGGTGGAACCATGTGCAATCCCTATGACACCGCACGCGATGTCGGCGGCTCAAGCGGAGGCTCGGCATCGTCGGTCGCGGCGAACCTCGTAACGTGCACGATTTCGGAGGAAGGCGGCCCATCGATCCGCATGCCCTCGAGATTCAACAACGGGGTGGGCCTCTCGCAGTCGCAGGGACTGGTCAGCCGGGATGGAATGATCGGTGGCGGCGGCCTCAACGATCGAAACGGCGCGGCCTGCCGCACCGTGCAAGACGTTGCCCGCATCCTTGACGTCATCGCCGGCCATGATCCCGCCGATGACCTGACGGTCTACAGCGTCGGCCGGATTCCGAAAGGCGGTTATGCTCAGTTCGCAAGAGAAACCCGCCTGCAGGGCATCCGAATCGGCGTCGTTCGCGAGTTCATGGACAAGAAGCTCTTCACCGCGGCTGACCATCAGTCGATCGATATCATCGACACAGCCGTCGACGACCTTCGCAAGGTCGGCGCCACAATCATTGATCCCGGCGAGGGCGGCACGCTGTTTCAAGGCTGCATTGACCAGCACATCCCCCGCAACCTCAACGCGCTCTTCATCCGGCAGTTTCCGGCGCTGTTCCCGGACGGTGCCGACCACATCTCGGCTCTGGTGGAGCTCTACGCCGATCCGTCGCGCGTTCCGGCCAAGCTGACGATCCGCGATTTCGGCAAGACTGGGGATGCGCTCGGCGAGAGCAAGTATTACTTCAACCGCTATCTGAGGAAGCGCGGCGACGGGAAGATCAAGAACCTGACCGACCTCATCAACAAGTCGCACTACTATACCGACGAGTTCGGCAGGGACACCAGGTTCCGCGATGTCAAGACGGTCCTGCAGGAGACCAACAAGGCCACGACCCTCGATCTGCGGGACCGGGATTTTGGGCGGCTGGCGATCCAGCAGACCGTGATGGAATGCCTAGCTGTGCTCGATCTCGATGCCGTGACCTATCCCACGGGGAATATTCCGCCGGCCCTCATCAAGGCCCCCGTCGAGCCGGAGGTCAACGGCCGATCGCATCAGGCCTGGACGCTGCTCGGGACCATGGGTTTTCCAGCCATCACTGTCCCGGCGGGATTCACCACCGAAGTCTTCGATCGTGTTCGCGATGCCGGTGCTCCCGGCGGCACACGCCTGGTCGGGCCGGTTCCGGCAAGCCTGCCGGTTGGGATCGATTTCCTCACCATGCCGTTCGGCGAACCCATGCTTTTCCGGATCGCCTCGGCCTACGAGGCGGCCACGCATCATCGCACGTCCCCGCCGGAGTTTGGGCCTTTGAACCAACCGAAGAACTGAGTTTGTCCACCGGCCCGCCGGCCGACCCCCCCTACATGAAGCGATTTTCCACTGGGGCGTGGCCATCATATAATTTGGCGCTGTCGGCACGGAGGTCGTTGCTTCTTGGTGCGGGAGAGCCCGTTTACCAGTTGACCTTTGGCACCTCGAACACCCCCACTGAAGCCAAGCGGCGGCACCGCCGCTGCCGGAGCCCGTTTTCTAGAGTTCATTCGTGAGAGGTCCCCACGCCGACAGCGCCGGTGTGAAAGGGGAAAGACGATGGACGTGATGCATGAGCGGGGTGGCCGGTCTTGACGTGCACAAGGAGACGGTCGTCGCCTGTGCACGGATCGTGGCCGAACGGCAAGGCAACCCGGGAGTGCCGCACATTCGACACGACGACGTCCGGTCTCCAGGCCTTGCTGACTTGGCTGACGGAGAGCGGGTCCACCCATGTGGGGATGGCGGCGACCGGGGTCTATTGGAAACCGGTGTGGAATATCCTGAGCGATGCCACGTTCGAGCCGATGCTGGCCAGTGCGGCACACATCAAGAACGTTCCCGGCCGCAAGACGGACATGAACGACGCCATGTGGATCGCCGATCTGGTGAGTTGCGGATTGGTCAAGGCAAGCTTTGTTCCGGAGCTCCGGGAGCTGCGTTCGCTGCTGCGTGGCCGCAAGCAGCTTACGCGCGAGCAGACCAGCCACGTCCAGTGATTCAGAAGACCCTGGAAGAGGCCAACATCAAGCTCGACTCAGTGATCAGCGATGTCATGGGCCTCAGCGGCCGCCGGATTCGAGGCGATGATCAAAGGTGTCAGAGATCCGTTCAAGTTGGCCGATCTCGCCCACCACCAAATCAAGGTGAGCCGCAAGCAGCTGTACGATGCGCTGCATGGTCGGTTGACCGATCACCATCGGTTCATGTTGCGGCTCTATTTGCGGCAGCACGATGCTTTGGCGGACGCGATTGCAGAGATCGATCAGCAGGTCGATGCTGCGATTCCCAAGATGGACGCGGAGATGGCGGCCGCTCAGGCCACCTTTCGCACCCTGATGAGTCTTTTATGCACAATACGAAGTGTCAGCGATTTGGCGGCGAAAACCATCCTCGCCGAAATCAGCGTATGGGGCGTTTCCCGACCGCGGGTCAGCTGCTGGCGTGGGCCGGCATGTGTCCGGGGCAGAACGAAAGTGCCGGTAAACGCAAGTCATCGCGCCTGCGCAAAGGCTCCCCCTCGCTCAAGACGTTGCTGGTGCAGTGCGGTTGGGCAGCCTCTCGCAAGAAGGACAGCTACTACAAGGCGCAGTTCAACCGCCTGCGCGGCAGGCATGGCGCGAAGAAAGCGATCTGCACCGGGGCCGCTTCGATGCTCACATGTTGAAAAACGGCACGGAACACCGGGATCTCGGTGCCAACCAGTTCGATCGCCGTTCCACCGAAATCAAAGCCAGGCGCCTGGCAGCCCAGATCGCCAAGCTAGGCTTCGAGGTCGAGATCCGCCCGCTGCCGGAAGCCGCATAACACAAGCCGCATGCACCGTTCTAGTGGCAACCCAATCATCCCGAAAGATCCGATGCCTGAAGTTCGATCGTGGGTTCGAGCCCGCCAAATCGCATGGGCCAAGAGCGGGAGGCTAAGGCCATGAAATCGAGGGGAAATTTCTTCCCTCAGATTCATTTCAAGCCACGGATTCCGGAACGCCCGCCCTATGATTCGAAGATTTTGCTTGCCACGGTAACCTCATCATGACCTACGACCTACAAGATGATCAGGTTGGCGACCGCATAAGTAAACAAAAACGCCATCGCCCTCGGCCTGCGCCAACTCGAAGCTCTGGGGATGCTCGCCACGAACCGTGGCAAATGGTCAATACATGAAAGCGAACGCCGTCCCACTCGATACCGCTTGCCACGGGTTCCCGGTCATAACGGCGGGGAACCGACCAAGGAATACTGGAATTCAGGTCTAGGGGGGTCTAGGGGCGAGGTGAAACGACGCTCGAAGGGCTGAAGGAGAAGCGCAAAGACCCGTCAGACCCGGAAGTTGAGAGTCATCCTCGAGTTCGAGCAGATCTAACCCGCCCTTCCACGTCAAAACAGGACGCAAGCGTGATAGATTCCAACCGGTACCAACTCGTTACCGCCGCGCCAATCGTCTCGTGCATGAGGCCAACCTCGCCTACCAGTTCAATGCAGGGTCACACACATGGTCCGCCCTGGCAGCACCGTGCAGCTCCGCGCGTTGCTCGACGAGCAGCTGATAGGCCAGTGCAATGAAACTGCTGAACCGACTGCGCGGAAGAAGAAAGCGACGGGTGCCGGAAAGATCGCGCCAGCGGTCGTGTTGAGCGGGGCGAACCTGGGGCCGTTCAAGGTAGAGGATGACCTCCAGCTGAACGCCGTGGGCGGCCGAGTGAATTTACGGCACAGCGTGGCACCTATATTCGTGAATAAGGAAGAGGGAGACGATGAAGAATCTATTTCACAACGCAACCCAGCTCTGGCTTTGGCTCTTTGCCATTGGCGCAATCGTGAGCCTTTACGACAGCCACACCTTAGCGCCAATCATTGGCATATGGCTTTGGCCACTGGGGCTTATCTACATCGCCGTGATCGCCGCCTGCCTGGCAGGCATTTGGACAATGAGGAATGACAGGGTGAAGAAGAATGGACAAGGCCGCT
>JASHRR010000127.1 GCA_030037185.1 Xanthobacteraceae bacterium
AAGCCCGGGCGCTTGAGGCAGACGGCATCGACGCGATCCAGTTCGACGAGCCGGCCTTCAACGTTTACATGGACGCCGCGGTGGACTGGGGCATCGAGGCGCTTCATCGCGCCGCCGCCGGCCTGACCTCAACGACCGCGGTCCATATTTGCTACGGCTATGGCATTGCGGCCAACGTCGAATGGAAGGCGACGCTCGGCGACGCCTGGCGTCAATACGAACGCATTTTCCCCGCGTTGGCGAAAAGCCGGATCGGACAGGTCTCGCTCGAATGCCGCAATTCAAAGGTGCCGATTGAACTCTTGCGGCTCCTCGACGGCAAGGACGTGCTGCTCGGCGTCATCGATGTCGCAACCGATGCGATTGAAACGCCCGAAGAGGTCGCCGCTGTTGTTGGCGAAGCGCTGCGTTACGTTCCTCGCGAGCGCATCATCCCGTGCACCAATTGCGGCATGGCGCCGATGCGCAGTGATATCGCCCGCGCCAAGCTGATCGCGCTTGGCGCGGGCGCGAGGCTCGCGCGGGAGAGGTTTGCGTAGTAGGTCAAACGGCCGGCCGCCAAGGGCAACAAGATCGATTTCGTCAAGGCGTCCTCGGCCAGGCAAACAGTGCCGGCCTCATCGCGCGGTCAGTCGGCCAGCCGGACCGGGATCAATCCCGCATTGAGTCAGACCGCCACCGGCGCATTCCGGCGGATTGCGAATCGGCGGGCTCAACGCCCTGCGCAACCGCTGGTCGGGCTGCCGGCCTGCGCGGCCGGCCTGCCGTTGATAAAGACATTCGCCGACCCGCCGATCACGATGCCGCCACAACGGTTTCTTCCGCCCGCAATCGCCGCCGGGCGCCCGTTGATGAAAACGTCGTGTGAGCCTTCGACCACCGGAGCGCCGTTTGCCGAATCCCCGGCGCGCGCTGCCGGCTTGCCGCCGATCATTGTATCGGGACTGCCCTGGGTGATGACCCCCGCCGGCTGAGCCACAGCCATTGCGACCTCGCAGGAGAGGGCGAGCGGCACTGCGAGCAACAGCCAAAGCGTTCTCATGAGGGGTTCTCGTTATGTTGCAAACACGTGCGTCGCGCTTCCCCCCGCCTTCAGGTGCCTAAAGGCAGGGGCTTCCGCGCGGAGGTTTTGGTGTCTATCGCGGGCCTACGCTGCGCCGAAACGATGTCGTTTGCTGGATCGCTTGCTCCGGTTTTCGGGCGACCCGCTTCGCGGACGATGACAACGATCAGCATCGTTCCAAATAGAACCTCATCGCCGGAATGTCTTGACCTCTGATACGCTACCGTCGCGGTAGGTGAGCTCAACCGACACCAATGCGGTCCCCGGCGGGACCTTGAGATAGGGCTGCGCATCAGGCGGAACAGCAAACGGATCCTTCCGGTTGCACGGCGGCATCGCGATGGCTCGGTCCGGGACGGTGGAGTTGAGCCCGAGGCGCACTTCGCGGATCGCGCAGCGATACGATATCAGCTGCGTGTAGTAGACGAGCAGGCCGTTGAAATCGCGAAAAGAGAGCCAACTCCCTGCGGTCATCTCAAGGATGTTGCGCTGTTCGCGCTCAAGTGCCCGGATCGGATCGAAGCTTATCGGGAATGGCCCTTGAAGACCGCCGTTGGCGTCAACGTAGCGCACGTAGATGGTGGCGGCCCGCTGATCGGCATCGAGCTCAATCGCCGGATTCGGCATGCGCCTGCGGGTACGCGGATCGAAGGTATCCAGGAAACCGGTCTCGCGAAAATTGCCGGCTTCGCCGAGACGCCAGGAAATCCCGGCGACGGGCTCGGCAAAGGAGAACGCCACTGACCAACCGCCATTGTGGCGCGTGAACGAAGCGATCGGCGCGTTTGCCGCCGCGTTGGGGAGCTTGCCGATCTGCCCGCCGCTTGCCGGCGGCAGCATCGCGAGTTCGCTTTTCGTGAGCTCATCGACGCGTGCCCGCGCCTCATGGGCGTGCGGACTGGTTGGAAATTTATTGGCGAACTCCTCGAACACGGCGGCGACAACGGAGCTCTTGATGGCCTCCCAAACCAGGACGTCCGCGGCCGGCGCGGCTGCCGCCGGGGAAGCCTCGAAGCGTGGCGGCTCCGGCTTGCCGGGCCCCGCTAGGTAGACCTCGCCAAGCAGGGAGGAATTATCCCAGGGGATTTGCCGGCCTCGTGTCTCGGCGGCAACATCGGCACGAACGCGGGTGAGCATCTGACGCACCTCAAGCCCCGGCGTGCGCAAGTGTCGGGCGAGCGCCTTGGTGAACGGGCTGTTGGAACCATTGCCGTCGAGCGCCACCGCTCCCGGCGCCGTCGAGAACGCAATCAGTGTGCCGGTCCCGAGGTTCGAATAGCCGGCAAGGCCCGACAGGATCGTGACGGATCGCGCCGCTCCAAGCCGTGACGCCAAGCTCTGCGCAAATGGATTGTTGCGGCATGCATCGAGAATGATGATGTTGGTGCGCGAAGCGCCATCGAGGCTTTCCAGGATGTTGTCGAGCGCGATCGTCTCGAAGCCAAGATCGCTCGCGGCCTCGAGGTTGGCGCTGACCGGGAGCAGATAGTTGCGGCCGTCGACCTGCAAACCATGCCCGGCATAGAAAAACAGCGCTACGCGGGCGGCCTCGGACTTGTGCAGGAATTCGCGAATCTGGCGCTCCATGCTGGCACGGGAAAGGTCGAACCCGTCGGCGACGACAAAGCCGATATCCCGGAGCGCCCGCGCCATCAGGCGCGCATCGTTGACCGCATTGGGCACAGCGTTGGCGTTGATGTATTTGCTGTTGCCGATGACCAGCGCCAGGCGATCCTGAGCTTGCGCCGGCCACGACAATGACGCGGCGGTTGTCAGAGCCGTCAGGAACGGGATGACCCGCAAGCCGATCGAACGCTTCATGACGCGATTCTCCGCGGCCCAACGACTGCAAAACGGTGGCATGGCGGGGCGCCGCCCGCGATTGAACTGACTGAATTGTGTGATAAATCCAGGTCCGCTTGACCCTTTGTAGGGGCGTCTTGCAGGAGCGTCAACCAGCCGGACTTAGACTTAGACGGCGAGACTGCATTGGCTGCCGGCGGTCATGTCCGCAGCGCAAAGCTACGGGCGAGTTCCCGCCGGGCCGCGAGCGGAGCGGGTCAAGCTCTCCCTGCTCGCCGCTCTGATGATCTGTTCGGCGTGAGTTTGCACACCGCTTCGGCGTTGGCGTCCTTGTAGCGGCTCTCGAGGATGGCCGATTATAGCGTTTGGCGTTGGGGCCACAGGCGGAACCGCCCTTCCCGGATGGGTTCGCCCGCCCACGCCAGTGAAAGTTACGCCGGGTCGGCTTGGTGCTGATCAAGCTGCCTGAGCAACTCAGCGATTCTGTCGGGGACTTCCTCGCCCAACACGCCAGAATGGATCGTCCGCAGCGCCGTGCCTATGCCGGCGCGCACTGCGTCCAAGTCAACGTTCGCGCCAGGCCGGGTTTCATGTCGCCCAACGTCATGTCGTTTGTCGGATTCCCGACGCTTGCGATAACTCATCAATACTGCCCACTCCCCCAATGCCGGAAGCATTTGGCCAAAGGAAAAACTCCTGTCAACCTGACCCAACCGGGACAGGCACTCGGACGCGGCCGTTATCCCCAATTTCCTCCCACCGCAAGTGACCCATCCCCCGGCGCTCCTCTGCAACCGGGAACGCCGCCACTCGCCGATGGCCGAGGCGGGGCAACTCGCGCCGGACCTTTGCGTTTGTGTATCGAACTGGGTGAAGGCCCTTACCGGCCAACGCTTCGAAACAAACGGGCTGTCTATTGTGCGGTTTTTGCTGAATCTGCTGGTTCCGCTGAGCGCGGCTGTCTTGATGGCGGGCGCCGCTCCTGGTCTGACAACGCTGGCTCACGCTGCGGCGCCGGCCGAGGCGTTGCTTCTCGTTGACGTCGATACGGGTAAGGTCATCAGCGAGCGCAATTCCACCTATCCCTGGTATCCGGCGTCCGTCACCAAGCTGATGACCACCTATGTGGTGCTCAAGGCCGTGCGGGATCACCGGGTCAATCTCGACAGCGTGCTGAAAGTGTCGCCCAATGCGGTGGCGCAAAATCCGTACAAGATGGGGTTCAAAGTCGGGACCGAACTCACGGTCGATAATGCATTGAAAATGCTGCTGGTGCATTCGCCCAACGACATCGCGGTGGTGCTGGCCGAAGGCGTGTCGGGATCGATCGAAAACTTCGCCGAGGAAATGAACGCCGCGGCGCATCATCTCGGCATGACGCAGACGAACTATGTCAATCCCAACGGCCTGCCGGCGGACCAGCAGATCACTTCGGCACGCGATCTCGCAATCCTCGCCCGCGCCCTGATTGGTGAATTTCCCGAGTATGATTATTACTGGCATATCGCGTCGATCCGGCTCGGCAACCGCGTCTACCGCAATACCAACAGGCTCATCGATGCGTATGCGGGCACCGACGGCATGAAGACCGGGTTCACCTGCGCCTCCGGTTACAATCTCGTGGCCACCGCGAGCCGGGGCGGCAGGCGGCTGATTGCCGTGGTGCTGGGCGCAAAGTCCTCGACAAGTCGCGCCGTCAAAGCCGCGCAGCTGTTCGAGCGCGGCTTTGGGATGGCGTCGCTTGATTCCCAGGTTCCCTCGCTGGGCGGCGTGGATGCATTGGAACCGGTCGCCGCGACGCCGCCCGATCTAGAGGACTACGTTTGCGGAAATAAGCGCCGTCGCGGTCCGAAGGATGTCGAAGCAGGAGGCGAGGCGGGAACCGCCTACGCTGCGGCGAACAGTCTGGGTGCGCGACAGGTGTCGCCGCGCTCACGCGCCGGCGTGCTCACTTCCGGTTTGGCCGCCGCGATCCCGCCGGTCGAAGTCTATACCGGGCCAGTGCGCCACGATATTACGTCCAATGCGTCGATCGCTCCAGCGCCGGTGAAGAAGCTGCTCGCGGTCGCGACCAGGCCGGCCGCCGCCAAGGGGCCATCACCATTTCATCGCCAGTATCTGCGGCGCATGCGCGAACGCCGCCGCTAACTAACGTCCCCCGGGATGGCGCAGACTGCCGCCAGGCTGTCCGCGCAGGCGGCACCGACGCCTACCGGTGCGTCAAACAATCAACTTCCCCAACCGTCGTCTGCGGCGTCGAGCCCCCACAGCGCATCAAGCGCCGCTCTGATACGATCCGCTGGCCAGCGCGATGTTGCGGCGGAACTTGGCGTCGGGGCGTTCCATCGGTCCACCCGAAAAGCCCGGCATATCGTCGACCTGACGGACGAACCCGCGACCGTCGTTGAGTTTCACCGTGGTCGGCGGGGCGTTGCCGCGCCCTGCGCAAACACGAGGTCCTTTTGTACAGCGATTTTTTTCATCAACGTCGAGCATGGCGCGCGCCACGACGCTGTCTGTCGCGGGAACTGAGCCGCTCCGCGCCGGCA
Organism: Xanthobacteraceae bacterium; assembly: GCA_030037185.1. Next base: position 5,416 of record JASHRR010000127.1, read on the forward strand.
GGCGGCCTGTCGGCGAGCGGCCCCGCGGACGTCTGCCGCTCGGAGGATCGCCGACCGTCCGCGCCGCCGGCCGACGCGCTAAATCCGGTTGCCGCCATGCCGGCGGGGAGGTCTGCGCGGGATCAAGGTCATGGCCCTGCTCCTTGGCTAAGCCTTGTGGACGGTGTTGCCCCCCGTCACGGTCTCTAGGATGGCGATATCCTTGATCTTGTTCGGGTCCACGCTATGTGGATCG
>JASHRR010001082.1 GCA_030037185.1 Xanthobacteraceae bacterium
CGCGGCATCGGCCACGCCACCGTTAAACGCTTCGCTGCCGCCGGATGGCGGGTGATCACCTGCTCACGGCACGCTTTTCCCGAAAATTGTCCGTGGGCCGGAGGGCCAGAGGACCACATCCAGGTCGACCTTGCCGATCCGGAAAGTACGCTCAGCGCCATCAAGGAAATCAAGCAGCGCCTCGCCGGCGAGCTGCACGCCCTCGTCAACAATGCGGGGATTTCCCCAAAGGGCAAGGGCGGCAGCCGACTGGGCACGATGGATACCACCTATGAGATGTGGCAGCAGGTGTTCCAGGTGAACTTCTTCGCCCCCATCATGCTGGCCCGCGGTCTGGTGGAAGAGCTTGAGTCCGCCAAAGGCGCCGTTGTTAACGTCACCTCGATTGCAGGCTCCCACGTTCATCCGTTTGCCGGCTCCGCCTACGCGACCTCCAAGGCGGCGCTCGCCTCGCTGACCCGGGAAATGGCGTCCGATTTCGGCCCGCGCGGCATCCGCGTCAACGCCATCGCACCCGGCGAGATCGACACCGCCATCCTGTCACCTGGGACTGACAAGATCGTGGCCCAGATTCCGCTGCGCCGCCTCGGCACCACCGACGAGGTGGCAAAGATCATCTACGTGCTGTGCACCGAGGTGTCGTCGTACGTGAACGGAGCGGAGGTGCACATCAATGGCGGGCAGTATGTGTGAAAGGGGTATTCAAGGCGGGCTGTCGCCGCGCGGATTTCGGACTCCGCGGATTTCGGACTCTTTGTCGAATTCGTCGTAAGCCTGCACGGATTGTTTCTGACCCCTCCTCTTGGCGGGTGGCTTGCGTTTACCTGGCGCCTGCCGGATGGCGGCCCTTGATGGCAGAGTTTTGCGATCAGGCGCCCGGTCGGCCTCGTTATCGGCTCTCGTCCACCAAGGCCGGGTTTTTGCTGCACGCTTCGTGCAGACCGCTTGCGGGCGACGCCCTTCCTGAACGTCGCCGACAATCGGCCGATCGCGAGGGTCGTCTCCTTCAGGGTTGGCCGGCGAGCTGCTCTCGCCGATCGTCGCATCTTAGCACAGTCATCTATGTTCGCGCATAGCTCATGCACGTTTACGCATAGGTCAGGATCGTTAATTATAATTAATTCAATAACTTAGTCAGGTGGTGCACTGCTGCAACAGATTTGCGGATTGATCATGGTAAAGGAACGGCAAAACTGGAATCCGACATAAGGTTCCACTATTGTCTGGATCTGGTAGTGAATGCGTGCAGCGAGGGGGCGATGGTGTCCTGGAGGTTTGTGATCCTTGGCGTCGGGTTGCTGCTCAGCGGATGCTACCAGGCAACCCTTGAGCCTGCGTCGACCGCCTCGCAAAAGCCCCGCGATAAGGAGTTGCTCGCCCGAGCGCCTTACGCCCAGGCCAGAATCCCCGAGCCGTTCCAGCGCCATATCGTTGACTATCATCGCAAGGAAGCACCCGGTACGATCGTCATCGATACCGACAATCGCTACCTCTACCTGGTGCAGACGGACGGCAAGGCAATCCGTTACGGCGTCACGGTGGGGGAGGAAGCGCAGGGCTGGTCCGGCGTCGCCAAGGTCGGCACCATGCAAGAGTGGCCGAGCTGGACACCGACCGCGGGAGAACACCAGCGCCTTGATCCGCTGCCCGCATATGTACCGGGTGGCCCGCAGAACCCCATGGGTGCGCGCGGCTTGTATCTCTATGCCGATGGCAAGGACACGCTGTACCGGATCCACGGCACGAACCAGCCTGAATATATTGGGCAAGCCATCTCGTCCGGCTGCATCCGCCTCACCAACGAGGACGTCATCGACCTCTACAGCCGCGTGAAGATCGGCACCCCGGTGGTGGTGCTGGCGCCCGGTCAGGGCGATTCGCCCTACAGCCCGAGGGTGGCGCTCACCGGCGGGATAGGACGGGAATAAGACTCCTGTCGGCGGATGCGCACTGGGCGCCGCCCGTGATGTCGAGGCGGGTGGTCACCCGAGCAAGACAACGATCCTCAATTCCTGACCGGGCGGGCAACGCATCCCAACAGCGCGCATCAAGCCACCAGCCGCTCGCTTTTCGCCCACGCGAGCGTGCGATCGAGGGCCCGGCGCAGTCGCTCGAACAACAAGTCAAGCTCCTGCGGCGCAATGATGAGCGGCGGACAAAGCGAGATCGTGTCGCCCGTTAATGCGCGCACGATCAGGCCCTCGGCCTGGGCCGCGGCGACGCAGCGCGCAGCGACCGCAAGCTGGGGATCGAAGGCGCGCTTGGTGCGCTTGTCGGCCACGAGTTCGATCCCGCCCACCAGCCCGAGGCCGCGCGCCTCGCCCACGAGGGGGTGCTCGCCCAGTCGGTCCAGACCGTCGCGAAACTGCGGCGCCACCGCCAGCACCCTGTCGAGGATGCGGTCGCGGGCGAAGATTTCGAGCGTCTTGAGCGCAACCGCTGCCGCCACCGGGTGACCCGAATACGTAAAGCCATGGCCGAAGGCGCCGATCTTCCGGCTCTCGTCGACCAGCGCGTCGTACATGTGTTGCGGCACCAGTACGCCGGCGATCGGTACGTAGGCCGAAGACAACGCCTTCGCGATCGAGATCGTATGTGGCCGATAGCCCACCACCTCGCTGCCAAACATGCGGCCGAGCCGGCCAAAGCCGGTGATCACTTCGTCGGCGATCATCAGGAGATCGTACTTCTCGCAAACCTTCACGATCTTCTCGAAATAGGTCGCGGGCGGCACAATGACGCCGCCGGCACCCATCACGGGCTCCGCAATGAAGGCGGCGACGGTCTCGGGATCCTCGCGGACAATCAATTCTTCAAGTTGCGCCGCCAGTCGGGTCGCGAATTCCGCTTCGCTCTCGCCCGCCATCGCGTTGCGATAGTAATGCGGGCAGTCAGTGTGGATGACGCCGGCAATCGGTACATCGAAATCGGCGTGGTTCGTGGGCAAGCCGGTGAGCGAGGCCGCCGCAATCGTGACGCCATGATAGGCGCGCTGGCGGCTCACGATCTTCTTCTTCCGGGGACGGCCGAGAGCGTTGTTCAGGTACCAGACGAGCTTGATCTGAGTATCGTTCGCCTCCGAGCCGGAACTGCAGAAGAACACCTTGGACACCGGAACGGGCGCGATCTCCTTGAGCTTCTCGGCGAGCTCGATCGCCGGATCGTGGCTGCGGCCGGTAAAAAGATGCGCGAAAGAGAGCTTGCGCATCTGGGCGGCGGCGGCCTCGACCAGCTCCTCGTTTCCGTAGCCGAGCGCCGTGCACCACAGGCCCGCCATGCCCTCGATGTAGTCCTTGCCCTCGCTGTCGTAGACATAAACGCCCCGGGCGCGCTCGATGATGAGCGGGCCCACGTCACGGAACGTCGCCAGGTTGGTATAGGGATGAATCAGGGTTTCGATGTCGCGGACCGCGAGATTGGAGAGCACATTCATCAGGGGCGGCTTTCTTCTGGCAGGGATACGGCGCGCGCGGCGGCGGCGGCGAACGGGCGGGGTCGCGGCAGCGGTACGGCAACCGTCGCAGCGCCGACGCGGGAGAGCGCAACGGCGACCGGCTGCACCGCATGGGAATGCACCATCTCGTCATGCAGGTCCCATTGACACACCCGGTAACCTCCGGGCCGCTCACTGCGATCGATATGGATATGATTCTCGTGATATCCATCCGAACCTGGGCCGAGCACGGTCGTAAAGCGACGGCACACGGCGGCCTTCATGGCGGCGCGAAACTGTAGCGGCGCCCCCCCGTCGGCCGGCCGCACCACGCGGCCATCCTCAAGCCGGATCGAGCGAATATCGAGCGCATTGGCAAGACCGTGCTCGCTCAACTTAGCGCCCGCCACGCGATTACGGCCGCGGCAGTCGTAGGAGTCGAAGTTTTCGATCGCCCGCAGCGCCGACCCCATGGCGGCTGCTGTCGGTGCCAGGTCCTGACGCACGAAAGACGCGACCGCCTCTGCCGTATCGCAGCGCAGCGTCGCGGGCGGCTCGATTGCCACATCGGTATCGTCCGCCAGGATGATCCGTTGCAGTTGGACGACATCAGGCCCACCGCACCCGGTGGGACCGCCAAACTCGCCGAGCGGCTTGAAGACTGCGCGATCGCGCGACAGGCGCATCTGGCAGGCGCTAACGCCGCCGCCCTGAGCCGATTGCGCAACAGCGCCATTGCTCCCGGCGGTAATGGCGAGAGTGGGCCCGAGAACCGAGACAATGATTGCGATCAGCCGATCAATTCTCACGTCGGTCGCAGCTTTCAAAATTCCGGAAATGATTGAGGGCGGGTCCGCGAAGATTTCTGGTAGCATAGTCTTGAATGCTCGGCGATGCCGTTGGCTGTGCAGTTCACCCCGGGCATCAGCACGTGCTTGCCAATCTTAACGGTCTGTGCCGACTCTCTCTGCAGGGGCCCGCCGATTGGCCACCAAGCCTTATGGCGTCGCGATTAGGGCGCTTTTTTAGGCAACGATGCGGTGTCGAGGCGCTGGGCCGACCAGCCTCACGCGCCCGTTGATCAATTTTGGTCAATTTGCCGCACGGATGAGTGAATCCGAGCGCGCGTGAGGCAGTTTCAGTTTTCTTGATCGGACATAAATGACGCAAAGCAGAACCACGATTGTAGCACTTTATTCATTGAGTTTCCTTATAGGAACTTGTATTTAATCAACATAATACGTGAACTACGAAGAACACAGCGAAGGAAAACCTTGGGTATTGCGCCCAACATGGGTAAAGCTCACTCCGGACTGCCTGAGCAAAGTGCTTTATTGGGCGCTCTGCGCCTGATTGCCTTTGGGGCATCGGCTGGCGCGGGACTGGTCGGTCTCGCCGCGGCGGTCGGCTGGCTGGCGGGCCTTCCGCTGGCAACGAACTGGGGGCCTGATCTCGTCAGCATGAGGCCAGCCACGGCGCTGGCTACTCTCCTGATTGCAGCGGCCATCATGCCGCAGCTCCCGCTGCGGCCGCCCTCGCGGATCGCCTTCGGTGCGATCGCTGCTGTTCTGGGTGCACTGAGCCTCATCCCGGAGTTCGGCGGCTTGGACCTTCGGCCAGCCGCGCCGGTGCTGGACTCCACTCTCGCCGATTTGCGCATGCCGCCGGCTACCGCGCTCGCCGTGCTGCTGGCTGGAACCGCTGCGGCCTTTCTGCCAATATCGGGGCTGGCGGGCGCCGCGCGCTTCCTGGCCGCAGGCGCCGGTGTTATCGGAGCAATTGCGCTTCTAAGCCACTTTCTCAGCATCGATATATTTTCGTTGCTTCCCTTTAGCTCCGTTGCGCTCCCCACGGTCGCGGCGTTGATCGCGATCTGCGCTGCTGTGCTGATCTATGGCCAATTGTCGTCGTCGGCGCGGCGGGGCGATTTTCGCCTGTTCCTGTCGCAATTCTTTGCGCCGCTGGTGATTTTCGCATTATTTGCGGGATGGAGCTGGCGCAATGTCGAGGCGGACGCCCGCGCCAGCGCCGAGCGGATTGCGGCATCGCTTTCGGAATACGCGCAGCGGGTATTCGAAATCCAGGAAACCGCGCTCGAAGCGGTGCTCGCCCACGTGAAGGGGCGCGACGCCACAGACATCGCGGCCGACCGGTCGGTCCACGAATTTATGTCGCAGATCGACGAGCACACCCACACGTCGGACGCCATTGCCCTGGTGCGTTCCGACACCGGGCGCGTGATCGCATCGAGCCGGGGCTTCCCGGCGCCTGACGTGGACGTCTCGCAACGGGACTACTTCAAGGCACGGCGTTTGGGTTATCAAGGGACCTTCATCGGCGAGGTCATCTCCACCAAGCCGTTTGGGAGCATCGGCTTCACCATCAGCCGGCGCGATCCGGTGACCGGCATCATCGCTGTCGCCTACATCTCGATCGACTCGTTCAAGCAGCTTGCCGACGTCAAAGCGTCACCGCGGGATGCGTTGACGCTTGCACGAGCCGATGGGACGGCGTTGGTGTTATATCCGCCGCCCGCCGATCCCGTCGGATTTCGATTGCACGACGACGGCGTGACATTGCAGCTGATACGCGGCGAGTCCCAGGCCGGAACAATCGCGCCCTCAGGCGTCGACCGCGTCGAGCGCCTATGGCAGTTTCGCAAGGTCGGACATTATCCGGTCTACGCGATCTATGGCTTGGATGTCGTCCTGGTTCGCGCGGCGTGGCTGCGTCAGATCGTTCCGTTCGGGCTGGTGACCCTTTTGGCTTCCACGCTGACCTACGGCATGTCGCGCCGCAGGCAGGCCGCGGTTGAAGAGAGTCGCCGCGCACAAAATGAAGCCGAGGTCGCCCGCGTTCGTGCCGAGCGCGCGGAAGCGCTGGCGCGAGTCGAGCAGGCCAGGGACGATCTCGTTCAACTGATCGAGCGCTCGAATGACTTCGTCGGGACGGCCGACCTGGACGGGCACCTCACCTATATGAATTCCGCCGCAAAGCGGATGATCGGGTTCGGAGCGGAGCGCGATTCGCGCGACTTGCATCTGAGCGAATGCATGGCAGCAGATTCGGTCGGCGACTTCACGGACACCTTCCTCCCGGGAGTTCGCCAGCACGGCCATGCTTCGGCCGAAATGAGGCTGCGGAACCTCGCTTCAGGCGAGCTGATCGACGTGGTCTGTTCAGCCTTCCTGCTTCTTGATCGAAAGGGAAACCCCAACCAGCTGGCAACCGTCATACGCGATATCAGCGATCGCAAACGCCACGAGGAGCATCTCAATTTGCTGATGCATGAGGTCAATCACCGCGCCAAGAACATGCTCAGCGTCGTGCAGGCGATCTCTTATCAGACCGCGGCCAAGAGCCCCGAAGATTTTCTCGCGCGGTTTACCGAGCGCCTCCAGGCGCTCTCGGCCAACCAGGACCTGCTGGTGCGCAATGAGTGGGGCGGCGTGGATATCGGAGACTTGGTGCTCGCTCAGCTCGCGGCATTTGCCGATCTGATGGGCTCTCGCATTTCGGTACACGGTCCCAAGCTGCGCTTCAATTCGGCGGCGGCGCAAGCCGTCGGGCTTGCCCTGCACGAGCTCGCCACCAATGCAAGCAAGTACGGAGCGCTGTCGACCAAGACCGGCTCAGTGGAAGTTTGCTGGCGAATCGACTGCGGTATGTTCACCATGAGCTGGACCGAGCGTGGCGGTCCGCCGGTAACCCTACCGACCCAGCGAGGGTTTGGCAGCACGGTCGTCGGCTTGATGGCGAAACGTAGCGTCCAGGGGGAGGTCCGCCTTGACTATGCGCCCTCTGGCGTCATCTGGACTTTGACCTGTCCGTCGGCGAACGCGCTGGAATCAGCCGAGCGAGGACAAGTTGAAAACGCCCTCGAAAAACGGGTAGCGAGCTGATGGCCACGTTGCCGCACGCCGCATCAGCAGGGAGTTCGGCAACCGACTCGCCATGTCGGCGGCCCGCTGGCGCTGCGCCTACCGCGCCACGCCCATTGGCGCCATTGTCAAATGCGAGCCAACTGCTGCCACCGCCGGGCGGGCTCGCACGGCGCTTTCCCGCCAGGGCGCAGTTCTGGTTGGGCCTTAAGGCAACGCACGATCTGACCAAAGCACAATGGAAACGCGCTTGCGCGATCGAACGCGACGCTGACACGCGCGCCGCATGAGCGGCGGCATGCCGATCTACGATGTCGCAATCATCGGCCTCGGCGTCATCGGCAGCGCCGCGCTTGCCGCCCTCGCGAGGCGCGGCTGCCGCGTCGTCGGGATCGACCGGTTCGCGCCGGGGCACGATCGCGGCTCCTCACACGGGACGACCCGCGTAATCCGGCTCGGCTATTTCGAGCACCCCTCTTATGTGCCGCTGCTGCGCGCCGCCTATCCGTTGTGGCGGGAACTTGAGACGAGGTCGGGTCGGTTGCTCCTGACGATCACCGGCATCCTGGAAATCGGCGCGCCCGAAAGCGACCTCGTCACCGGCACACTGCACTCCTCGCGGCTCCATGGCCTGCCTCACGACATCCTCGACGCGCGGAGCCTGACGAAGCGTTATCCGGCATTTCGCGTGCCGGATGATTTCATCGGCGTGTTCCAGCCGGACGGCGGCTTCGTACGCGCAGAGCCGGCCGTCGCGGCGCTGCAGGAACTCGCCGCAGCTTCTGGTGCCGAACTCAAGGGCAAGCAGCGGGTCCTTGCGGTCGAACCGCACCGCGGCGGCGTGCGCGTGACCACCGAATGCGGCGACGTTCTCGCCAGATGCGCCGTGGTGGCGGCCGGACCGTGGGTG
>JASHRR010001083.1 GCA_030037185.1 Xanthobacteraceae bacterium
CGAGCCCGTGTGGTGCAGCCTCTTGAGCATGATGCGACGGAAATCGACGGTTGCACGCGGCGAATCCTGGAAGGCGATCTGCACGATGCGGCCCTCGACGGCCGCGGCCTCGTAGTTGCGTGCGATATAGTCGCCGCCGACCATGTCGAGGATCACCTCGGCGCCGGCGCCACCGGTCGCGCTTTTCGTCATCGCAACGAAATCCTCGGCCTTGTAATTGATGGCGAGATCGGCGCCGAGCCGGCGACAGGCGTCGCATTTCTCGGCAGTCCCGGCGGTGGTTATCACACGCGCGCCAAACGCCTTGGCAAGCTGGATCGCAACGGTGCCAATCCCGGAGCTGCCGCCATGCACCAGCAGCGTCTCGCCCTTTGTCAGGCCGCCGCGCTCGAACACGTTGTGCCAGACCGTGAAGAAAGTTTCAGGGATGGCGGCAGCCTCGGCGGCCGTCAGGCCGCCCGGAAGAGGCAGTGCATGGGTTTCGTGGGCCACGCAGTATTGCGCATAGCCGCCGCCACTGACGAGAGCCGTAACCTCATCTCCCTCTCTCCAGCGGCGCACGCCGGGGCCGCACACCGCAACGGTCCCGGCAACTTCCAGTCCTGGTATGTCGGTAACCCCTGGCGGGGGCGGATACACGCCCTTGCGCTGGGCGACATCGGGGCGGTTGACGCCGGCGGCCGCGACCTTGATGAGAATTTCGCCCTCGCCGGGCTGTGGAACCGGGCGCTCTTGCGCAAGCAGCATCTCGGGACCGCCCGCAGACGTGATGGAGATGGCGGTCATGGCGGCGGGGATCGACATCCTGATGTCCTCGTCAACCGGCAAGGTATCGTGGGCCTGTTTACCGGTCGCTCGCCGGGGTGACAACGCCGCCCGATATTAAAGACCTGACAAATTGCATTGGCACCACTATGTTGGCGGCCGCGAGGAGACCAATATGGCGGCTCTCGAAGACGACGACCGGCCAAAAAAGAAGCCTGTCCACGAGATCGGACAGGATTTGGCGCTGCTGTCGGTCGAAGAGCTCAGCGAACGCATTGCGCTGCTGAATGACGAGGTGGCCCGGCTGCGAGGTGCATTGGAAAAGAAGCGCGCCTCGCGTTCCGCGGCCGATCAATTCTTTAGGCGATAGGCGCATCGACAGCTAACGATGTAATGCGACAATTAATCAATATGACCGCAATGGGAGCCGCCACGACTTTGCCCTCTTGCGGCGCGCGGTGTCAGTCGGTCGCCCGCAGCCGGACGCCGCCCGAGAACGACCGCAGACCAGCTCTCCGGTCGCCGATTTCGGCTTGCGGCACAAAAGCGGCGTCGCCATGGCGCGCTCGGGCACGCGGGTTCGCCGGCACGGAAAAGCGGGGACATTTACGCCCCATTAGGATTTTTCCTCCACTTTGATCGGCACCGAGTGGCTCCTGTCCACTCTGTTAGCCTCCCTGTTTAATGACTGAGGAGCCGCCTTAAGAATCGCGGCTCCTATTCTTGTGCCCGCCGCCGGCTCGAGCGGATCGGCATGCCGCAAACAATAGGATTTTGCCATTGCTGCTGGACACGAGCGCTGCGCAAGGGCATGCTTTTGTCGTTGTGAGGCGCAAGATGGCCAACCGGTCGACCGATGGACTGCAACCAGTTTTGTTCGGCGAGCGACTGGCAGCGTCGCGGAGTTTTTCCCGATTCTTCCGCGACGGCATGAAGCTTGTGGAAGACACCGCCGCCTATCTCGACGGCCCCGGCCGCCAGGAAGCCAAGCTGCTCGACCGCGCCACATCGCTCGCTTATGCGACTGAGAGCATGCGGCTGACGACACGCCTCATGCACCTTGCCTCATGGCTGCTTCTTCATCGCGCCGTCAATGAGGGCGAGATATCGCTGGTGCAGGCCAATAAGGAGCGGGCGAGAATCAAGCTCTCGATCGAAGAACCCCCCAACCCTGGCCGGCTCGCGGCGGGAGGTCGGGTGGGGGAAATGCCGGCGTTGCCGCCCCGGCTCCGCGAGCTGATCGCGCGATCGAAAAAGCTTAAGGACCAGATCCGGCGCCTCGACGCCACTATTCACGCGCAGCCGCCCGCACCCGCTGACCACAATCCCTTCGAATTTCAGCTCGGAAAGTTGCGCGCCGCCTTCGAGCGCGGCCCCTAGGCAAGGGCTCAAGGGAGGCGATCGCCGGCTATTTCTTCTTCGTCAAGCCAAGCCCCGAAAATCTCTTTTGGAATCGCGACAGACGGCCGCCGCGATCGATAAGCTGCTGAGCGCCGCCCGTCCACGCCGGATGGGACTTGGGGTCGATGTCAAGGTTCATGGTATCGCCTGGCTTGCCCCAGGTCGAACGGGTCAGGAACTCGGTACCGTCGGTCATGACGACCTTGATCGTATGATAGTCGGGGTGAGTTTCGGATTTCATGACCTAATGTTTCCGGCGCGACGACGGCGCACTCGTAAGTTGCAGCAAAGGGATGGCGATTTTATACCCTGCCGCTGGCGCAGACACAAGATGCCACGGGTGCGCTGTTTGGCGCGCTGATCGGCCTGTTGTCAGGATCGCTTGGGCGCGGCATTGTCCAGCCCGCTGGCGGCCAACAGGTACCCTTTATGAGTGTTGCAACCGAATCCGAAGCTGAACCGATTGCCGAACAGGCGCTCCAAACTGCCAATCCCCGTCAACGGCGAGGCAGCGTGCGACCGCTCCTGGGACTCATTCCGTTTGTGGCCCGCTACCGCGGCCGCGCGACGGCGGCCCTCGTCGCTCTCCTGGTGGCGGCGGCCGCGACTCTTGCGGTGCCGATTGCGGTGCGGCGGATGATCGACAACGGCTTCGATCCCGCCCGCGCCGGCCTGATCGATGAGTATTTCGGGGTCATGGTTCTGGTGGTTGCCATCCTGGCCGGCGCCAGCGCGATGCGCTACTACCTCGTCACCACCCTCGGTGAGCGCGTGGTTGCCGATCTGCGCAGCGCGGTGTTCGAGCGCGTGACCATCTTATCGGCGTCGTTTTTCGATACTGCAAAGAGCGGGGAAATCGTCTCCAGGCTGACCGCCGACACCACCCAGATCAAATCCGCGGTCGGCGCATCGGTTTCGGTGGCGCTGCGCAACCTTGTGCTGTTCTTCGGCTCCATCATCATGATGGTGGTGACGAGCCCGCGGCTTTCCGCATTCGTCCTCGGCGCCATCCCGGTGATCGTGATGCCGCTCGTCGGATTCGGCCGCATCGTGCGCAAGCGTTCGCGCGCTGCCCAGGATACGCTCGCCGACGCCTCTGCCTACGCGTCCGAACTGATCGGCGCAATTCGCACGTTGCAGGCCTTTACCAACGAGAAGCTTGCGGTCCATCGTTTCGAACAGGCCGTCGAGCGCGCCTACACGGCGGCCGTCTTCTCGAGCAAAGCGCGGGCAGTCTTGACGGCGGTGATCATCTTTCTTGCCTCATCGAGCGTCGTCGTGGTGCTGTGGGTCGGCGCGCAGGACGTGCTGGCGGGGCGCACCAGCGCGGGAACGCTCAGCCAATTCGTGCTGTTTGCCGTATTGGCGGCGACGGGATTGGGCCAGCTCAGCGAAACATGGGGCGAGCTCTCCCAGGCCGCAGGCTCGGCCGAACGGCTTGCCGAGCTGTTGCGCCACGAACCTGATGTCAAGGCGCCCGCAGCCCCGGTGCCGCTCCCCTCGCCGCCGCGCGGCGAAATCGGCTTTGATGCGGTGCGATTTGCCTACCCGTCGCGGCGCGAGATTGAGGTTCTCGACAGAATAAGCTTCACGGTCCGGGCCGGCGAGAAGGTGGCGATCGTCGGACCGTCGGGCGCCGGCAAAAGTACGATCTTCCACCTGCTGCTGCGGTTCTACGACCCGAAAGCCGGCGCCATCACGTTCGACGGCGTGCGCATCGCGGACGCAGACCTCGCTGCGCTGCGCCGACGGATTGCGCTGGTGCCTCAAGATACCGCAATTTTCGCCGCTTCGATCGCCGAGAATATCCGGTTCGGGCGACCGGAGGCGACGGCGGACGAGATCGTGCAGGCTGCCGAACAGGCGGCCGCCGCCGAATTTATCGCCCGCCTGCCCCAGCGCTACGACTCGATCGTCGGCGAACGCGGAGTGACCCTGTCGGGCGGTCAACGTCAGCGCATCGCCATCGCCCGCGCCATCCTGCGCAATGCGCCGCTGCTGCTGCTCGACGAGGCAACCTCCTCGCTCGATGCGGAAAGCGAAACCCTGGTCCAATCCGCGCTGGCGCGACTCATGCAGAACCGCACCACGCTGGTGATTGCCCACCGCCTCGCGACGGTGTTGTCATGTGATCGCATCCTCGTGATGGACCGCGGCCGCATTGTGGAAGAGGGGACCCACGAGAGCCTTGCGGCCCAGGGCGGCCTCTATGCACGGCTCGCGCGGCTGCAGTTCCAGAATACCTGAGCTGGCGTTGCGGCACGTCCTGCCCGCGCTCTCACCGCTCAGTCAGCTTGAGCTCGAGCCGGCGGTTGCGACGGAAGGCTTCCTCGGTCAGGGCCGGGTCGAGCGGCTGATATTCGCCGAATCCGGCAGCGACCAGGCGCTGGGGCGACACGCCCTTGGCAATGAGATATTGCACGACCGAGATCGCCCGCGCCGCCGACAGGTCCCAGTTCGAACGATATAGCGACGTCAGGATCGGCCTCACGTCGGTATGCCCGTCGACGCGCAGGACCCATTGGATTTCGGACGGTATCTGCTTTTCGAGATCGAGCAGCGCGACCGCGAGCTTGTCGAGTTCGCTGCGGCCCTCGGCGTTGAGCACCGCCGAGCCGGAGTCGAAGAACAGCTCGGACTGGAACACGAAGCGGTCGCCGACCACCCGGATATCGGGCCGTGTTCCGAGAATTTCCCGCAGCTTGCCGAAAAAGTCGGAGCGATAGCGCGACAATTCCTGCACCCGCTGAGCCAGCGCTACATTAAGGCGCTGGCCGAGGTCGGCGATGCGGGTCTGAGATTCCTTGTCGCGCTTTTCGGAGGCGTCGAGAGCCTGCTCGAGCGCCGCCAACTGGCTGCGCAGCGCCGCGATCTGTTGATTGAGGACTTCGACCTGGGCGAGTGCCCGCGCGCTGACGTTTTTCTCGGCGTCGAGAGCAGTGGTGAGCGTGTTAACGCGGTTCTGCGATTCCGCAATGACGCCTTGTAGCGAATTGGCATCGCCGCCCCCCTCGGCGGCCGCCTTGAGCCGGTCGCGTTCGCTCTCGACGCCGGAGAGGTTCGCACGCAGCCGCGCGATCTCCTCTTCCATGTCGACTTTGCCAGTCTTCTCCAGCGCCAGCAGGTCGGTGAGCTGGGCGATTTGCGCGTTGAGGCGATCCAGTGCCGTATCCTTGCCGGCGACTTCCTGGGAGAGAAAGAACTGCACGACCACGAACACAGTGAGCAGGAAGATGATGCCAAGGACGAGCGTCGATAGGGCATCGACGAATCCCGGCCAGTAGTCAATGCCTCGCTCGCGTCGGTTCCGTGCCATAGCCATCGCGTTCAGTCCCTCTGTACCGGAGCGTGCGCCAGGATTTCCAACAGCCGCCTGATTTCACGATGCTGCGCGGCCTGCGCATCAACCCATTCGCGAATCAGTTGTTGCTCACCGCGCATGTGCACGACCAAGCCCTGGATCGCCTCGGCGAGGTTCGCCATGGCGCTCGTTGCCCCCTTGCTTGGACCGCTATCCGTCATCACGTCGCGCAAGCGCTCGATCACCGCGCGGATTTCTCCGCTCGCATTCCCCATCGCCGAGGGCAGGGCTTCCGACCCGCCGCCGAGATCGCGTACCGTGGTGGCGAGCCAGTCTTCAAGGTCGGTATAGAAGCGGTTCTGTGCCTGACTGGTCTGCAGGTCGAGAAATCCCAGCACCAGCGATCCGGCGAGACCGAATAGCGATGAGGAGAACGAGATCCCCATGCCGCTCAGCGGCGCCGCCAATCCGTCCCTGAGAGCATCGAACATGGCACCGGCATCGCCGCCGACCTTTAACCCTTTGATGACGGTCCCGACCGAGCCCACCGTGTCGATCAAACCCCAGAACGTTCCGAGCAGCCCGAGAAATATCAGAAGCCCGGTCATGTAGCGCGACATGTCGCGCGCCTCGTCAAGCCGCGTGCCGACCGAATCGAGAAGACTCTTCATGGTTTGCGACGAAATCGCCATCCGGCCGGCATGGTCCCCAAGAATCGCTGCCATCGGAGCCAACAGCACCGGCGGGCGCTCGATGGCGAGCCCAGGATCGGCGAGGCGGAAACTATTCACCCACGCGATCTCCGGAAATAACCGGATCACCTGGCGGAAGGCCAGCAGGATACCGATCACAAGCACGCCGATGATGAGAGCGTTGAGCCCCGGATTCGCTAGAAAAGCCTTCCAGATCTGATTGTTTAGGATAACGACGAGCAGCCCGCCGAGGACAAGGAAAACCAGCATCCGCACGACGAAGATACGTGGGGATGATACCTTGAATGGGTCGATATCGTGTTGGTGCTTTACCATGCAAAATTCCGCCCGCGGGCTTAAGCTTCGATTCCCCGTATATAGGGCACAACTTATATCAAAAATACGGGTCAGTGGGCCGGCGGACGCAGAATTGAGGACAGATTGCGGTGCATTTAGGGCTTGCCCGCAATACTCAATTCCCCGCGTCCTTCATTCGCCGTCCTCGTTCACTTTCAGGCTTCTTTGAGGGCTTGAAGCAGTGCCTTGTGCAGGAACTCGTTGCCGGCGATGACTTGGTGCTTGGTAAAGAATCCCTCGCCGCCCTCGAGGTCAGTGGCGAAGCCGCCTGCCTCTCGCACCATCAGGATGCCAGCCGCCATATCCCACGGTGAAAGGTCGCGTTCCCAGAACGCATCGAATCGTCCCGCTGCCACCCAGGCGAGGTCGAGCGCCGCGGCGCCAAACCGCCGCACGCCCGCCACCTGCCCCTGTACGGCGGCGATTTCACGGCGGAACAGGGCGTGATCGCCGCGGCCCATATGCGGCATTCCGCACGCCACGACTGCGTCCGACAGCCGCCGTCTGGCGGCGACCCGCAGGCGCTGGTCGTTCAAGAAAGCGCCTTTGCCGCGTTCGGCCAGGAACAGTTCCTCGTTGGCGGGATTGTAAATGACGCCCGCAACGATCATGCCTTCGCGCTCGAGCGCAATCGAAATCGCGAATTGCGGCACCCCGTGCAGGAAATTGGTGGTTCCGTCGAGCGGATCGACGATCCAGCAGTGGGACTTGTCGGCGCCCTCCCGACGGCCGCCCTCTTCGCCGAGAAAGCCATAGCCAGGCCGCGCTTTGGTGAGCTCCGCATGCAGAATCTCTTCGGCACGGCGGTCTGCCACGGTGACGAAATTCGCCGGGCCCTTCATCGACACCTGCAGGTTCTCGACTTCGCCGTAGTCGCGCTTGAGGCTGCGGCCAGCCTTTCGTGCCGCTGCAGTCATGACGTTAAGTAGTGCGGAACGAAGCATCACGGATTCTTTCAGCCCCCCTCTATACCCGGTCGGCAAGCGGGGGCGGTCTCAAGTTACCTCTCGCATTTTCGAGCGTGGGTAGCGGCGGGACCCGCTCGACGAGGTCATGCAGCAGCCGCGAACATCGCGACTGCTCCCCACGGCTGAAGCCGGAAGCTTCCCAGCAACCCGAGGGCTCCTTCTGCAAGCCTGTGCAGCCCCACAGCGCCTGTCTTTGAAGTGGAGACGGCGGGCCGCCTCCTTATTCCGAACCTGCGGAAGCAGGGATCGGGCAACTCAAACTTCGAAGTAGAGACCACCGAGCGTCATCATTCGAAGCAGCGGAAGGCATGGCTAACAGGTTTGAAAGTTGAAGCAAAGGCAAATCGGCGCGCCGAGCGCCTTATATCCGGGCGAATAATTCGGGGGATTTACGGCGCATTCTGTTAAGCCGATCCACTCAAAATGCCGGCGCTCCGTACCTTTCCGCTGAAGCGCGTCGTCGGCTTCTTCCATAATACGAGCCGACGCGGTCCGGCGCTGTTCAGTCGGCGGGCCGCCCTCGTCGGAGAGGATAGGAGAGGTGATGGGCACGCGGCATGCCGTAGCGTCAAGGCGCCAGACGCCCTTCGCGCCCGCCAAGCGCACACGCGCCAAGGTCTGGGGACAGTGCGGGGGTAGGAGTCGAGGCAAGGTCGCCCTTGCGCGCCCTATGATCACCTCGAGACTGCCCGCAAGCATTCGCGGGGGAGGATCGAGAGGTTGCGGCCTCTGCATAGTACCGCCGAAGAAGCGTTAAGGCCGCCGCGGCCCCGGGCAAGGACAGCGCAATCCCGAGCCAGATGGGCGCGCCGGCCCACAGCATGGCTGCGACGGCCATGCACGCGCTCGCTGCCCCCGCATCCCAGCCGCCCTCGGTGGCGATGTGGAAACGCAGTGCACAAGGCGACCCCTTCGCTTGATTGTAGATGGCCGTCATGAGGGTCGGCACGTAGAGGGCCGGCACCAGCGCTCCCGCAGCATTGGCCACCACCGCAAGGACCGGATCGGTGCTGCTCCCGGCGCGCAGAGCGATCGCGATCGCGAGCGAACCGGCTGCAAGCCACACGGCACGGCCGCCGTGGCCACTGTCGATAGAGCGGCCGAGAAGGAGCCCGCTTGCGGCGCCGGCCAGGGCAGCGAGCGCCATTGCGCCGCCATAGGCCTTGAAGCTTTCGCCAAGCGCCAGGAAGAGCGCCATCTGCCAGACAAAATAAAAGCCGGCGGCGATCCAGCCGTCGGCCAGGAACATCAGCACGCCGAGACCAGCGGCGCGCAAGGCGCCCGGCGCCGCCGCGGCGACCGACACGTTGCGCGTTGCCAGGATCGGCAGAGCGCCAAGCAGCAGCACGACGGCCGTCGCGTCGAACGCGATCCTGGGGCCGAGCGTCGTCAGCGTCCAGCCGGTGGCAACAGGGCCGACGATACCGACGATCGCGGCGATCGCTTCGCGGGCGCCCAGCTGGTGGCCGCGCTGATCGGCGTCGCCCAGCGAGGCAAAGTAGGCATGGTAGCACGTCCAATACAGCGTGTCGCCGGCAGAGGCGATCGCGCACAGCGCGGCGAGCTCCCACCCGACGCCACGCACTTCGGCGAGCAAAGGATACTGCAGGCCGGTCATTATGGTGCCGGCGATGACGAGCGGTTTTAGTCCGAAGCGCCTCGCCGGCATGAGGACGAAGGGACGGATTGCAAACCGGCCGGCGAGAATGGCCGCCAATGCGGCGAGCACGGCAGGTGGCGGGACGCCGGAGCGAAGCAAATACGCCCCGAAGAACGCGCCGCCGCCGCTTAGCGCCAGCGCGTGAATGCCCGAATGCAGATTGAGCAGGTTGACGGTGTCATTGCGAAAAAAAGCCACTGCAGTCCCGGAACTTTGTGGGGTTGGATGGGCACCAAGCAGCGATTTTACTGAATGACCTCGTTCGCCGGCGCAAGCCCCAGCCGCTTGCTTGGGCCCGGTTCGAACAGATCGGAGCATCGCCAAAGGCGAGCCGCAAGACGATGCGCCGCCTGTGCAAACCAGGCGAACCCAGCGCTCGCCCCGCCGCAGGGTGGCAGGGCGCGCACCTCAAAGGGCCTGGTGCCACTGCCTTGCGGGCAATCTCGCCTCGACAATGTTGCCGAGGAGCGTTGAGGCGACCCGTTTCGCGCTTATCCTGTTCTTTAAGTCTCGCCCCTAACAGGTTCGAACTGAGAAGCACTCGGACGCCGGTTTTGAACCCGTCTGCAATCAGCCGGGGCCGTGGTCCGGGCTGAGTCTGGGAACCTTGGGCTTCTGAGCAGCCCGCCAAGCGGCTCAAAAGCCCCTCCCTTTCAGGGCCCTTCAGGGGATTAGGTTACGCCTCAGTCTTTCAGCGACGCGCCAAGCGCGTCGAGAAGGTGCCCGGTGCCGTGCTCGCGAGACCCGGCGTCGTCGTAGCCGTCGAGGAATGCCCCCTGCTCGGAGACCTTCAGGGTGGTCTTCTCGCCCTCCGCCTTCAACTGCATGGTCGCCAACGACACGGAGATCTTCTTATCGTTAAGGTGCATCACGTAGGAATAGACCAGCCGTTCGTTGGCAATCACGTCATGATAGATGGCGTCAAAGGTGGACACCACGCCGCCTTCCCACCGTCCCTTCAGCCGCTCCCTTCCGCCGGCGCGCACGTCCATGTGCCGCTCAAGCAATTCCCAGCGGCCCGGTGTGCCGCCAAACCACTTTTGCTTTGATTCCTCCTCGGTCAGCGCCTTCCACACCCGCCCAACCGGCGCGTCATAGGTGCGCTCCAGGTGAAAGGCGGCATGCACCACCGAGCGAACGCCGGTCTCGGTGCCGCCCCGCATGCCCAGGACCTCCTTCTCCAGCTTGTCCAGCGTGGTGCGCCACCCCTCCTGGGCGCCCGCCACCATGGGTGCGGCGATCGACGGATCGATGAAGGTGTAGGTCTGTACCACGTCCATACGCGTCCCGCCCAGCACCTCGGAAAAGTCGACTTCGGTACAGCAGCGGAAGCACGGTTCGCTGGCACCGGAGGTGACGTTCATATCGATCACCAGCCGCGCGGGCGGCGTCAGTTCGACGAAAGTGCCGTGGATCCAGTGCTTCTCGCCAGTCGGCAACAGCATGCAGACCTCAAAGGCGCCGCCGATGTGCATCTCGACCTTGGCCTGCGGAACCGAGCAGTCCTGCGGGCTAAACCAGTGCTTGATGTGATCGGCGGAACTCCAGGCCTTAAATACCGTTTCGCGCGGCGCATGGAACTCACGAGAAATCCTGAGCGGTGGCGGCTGCAGTTCGGTCATAGGCTTATTCGCTGTTGCCTGAGGCATCACCATCTCCTTCGTTGTCCAGGGTTTTCAAGTAGTCGCCCAAGCGGTCGAGGCGGTGTTGCCACTCACGCCGCCGGGCATTGATCCATTGCTCGGCAAGACTCAGCGCCTTGGGCTCGATCCTGCAGGTGCGCACGCGGCCGGCCTTTTCGGTCCGCACCAGGCCTGCAGCCTCCAGCACGCCCAGGTGCTGCATGGCCGAAGGCAGCGACATCGGCAGCGGGCGGGCAAGCTCGCTCACCGGTGCCGGCCCGCGGCTCAGCCGTTCGACCATCGCCCGCCGCGCCGGGTCGGCAAGGGCATGGAACAGGCGGTCGAGGTCAGGCGATTGGTTAAGCATATGCCTAAGTATCATGATGCGAATAGTTAGGCAATAGCTTTAGTGTCTAGGTGTCGGTTGCGGCTGGATCGGCTTGCGCGCGCGCGCCCGAGATTTTTTCAAACGACCGCTGTCTCGCCGATTGTCGCCGCGGCTGGCCGATGAAGGTGTGGAGGGCGACCCGCCGGCCAATCCACCCCTTCCTCGCCCGGTGAGCACCCGCGTCAGCGGTGGGAGCCTGTCACGGCTTTTTGAATAAAGTACATCAAACCAACCGACAGCAGTGTCGTCGCCACGACGATGTAGCCCAAGCGATCGAATCCCTGGATGTCGCCAGTCTGACCTTGCACAACGACGGCACCGGCAATGATGGAGGCGACGCCGCCCGAGACTTGCTGCAGCGAGGCGCTGACGGCGTTGAAGGAGCCGCGTTTCGCGACCTCGGGTATCGCCGACATCAGCGCTCGCGACGGGATCATGCGCGAAAATATGCCGACGAACAGCAGCACGTTGACGACGATCACGGCGATCAGCGGAACGCGGCCGAGATGGGTATAAACGAGCACCATGACGATCGAGACAGCGCAGCCAAATATGAAGGTTTTGAGGTTTCCGAAGGTGTCGCTCGCTCTGCCGACCAGCGGGCCCGTAAAGATCGTGAACATGCCCGACACCAGATAAACCGTGGGCAGGTCAGTCACCGCAACGCCGAGGTTGTTCACCGTGTAGACGCTGGCAAACGGCATGAGCATATAGCCCCCCGTCACCAGCAACGCTGTCGCCGCGAAGGCTATGGTGTGCTGCGGCGCCAACAGCGTGTCGGTCAGATGCCTCCACGGGCTTTCATGCTGCTTCAACGCGAGATGGCCCACCACAGGCCTCATGTAGAAAACGATAACCAAACCCACCGGCATTGCCACCAGGATGATCGCCAGGAACGTCGCGTGCCAGCCCCAGATGTTGGCGATGGATAGTCCTGCCGGGATGCCTAACACCTGGCTGGCCGAGAAGGCGGTCTGGACGATCCCCATCACACGGCCGCGCATCGCAAAAGGGAATAGATCCGTCGCGATCGCAAGCACGATCGAACCGATCACCCCGCCGAACACTCCCGTCACGATGCGGGCCAACAGGAGCACAGGATAGTTGGGCGCGAACGCGCACAGCGTCGTGCCGGCGATGAAGCCGCAATAGAAGAAGAGCAGAAATCGCTTTCGATCGAAGCGGTCGGCGAAACCGGCTGCCAGGAAGCCCGATGCCCCGGCGCTGAACGCGTAGGCCGATACGATCTCGCCAAATCGCCGCGGACCAATATTGAGGTCCGGCATGATAACCGCCCCAAGCGGTGAGATGATCATGAAGTCGAGGACGATTGAGAACTGCAAGAAGGCGAGCAGCGCTATCACGAACCACTGATAGGGGGAGAATTTTAGCAGCGGAGCTTCTGGCGGTGCGGCGGCAGCATCGCGGGCGCCACTCTTGAGAACTGCGGTCATTAGAATCTCATGAAGTGCAAAGGTTAAAGAGCATTCCGGTGCGCTTGCCCGCGTTAAGGACCTGCGAACCCGTGAAACAAGTAGCGTGCGTTCGGCTCAGGTTGAAGCAAGCTTGCTCGTCCCGGCCATCTGCGTCTTGCCTCCTTAACTACCCTCCCCGCGGGAGGGGCAGCAACAAAGACGTGGGTGGGCGCGACGAGCGAATGCGCTGAAATACGATTCGCATCGTCACGCACGCTAGCTGGCGCACGCCGGTTGTGCCGCCTGACCGGCGTCGCTGTCATATGCGCTGCAGATCGGCGTCAGTGCGGGCGAGGATTTCGACGAGCCGCGCTTCGGCTGCGGCGTCGCTTGCAAGCCGCTTGCCGACGGTGTCGCGCAGATGGTCGAAGGCAGCTTCCACCAGCGGCGGCAGTGGGCGCCGATTGTCGCGTACACCGCGCACGGCGCGCCGCCATCGGTTCACGCGTTCGCCAAGCGCGGTCAAGCGGTCGAGCACGGCATCAACAACGTCGCGATTGGCTGCAAGATAGGCGCGGCCTCCCTCGGTGATGCTATAAAGCTTCTTGCTGCCTTCGGCCGACGCAGTGACGTGGCCGGCCTCCTCAAGGTAGGTCAGCGTTGGGTAAACAATGCCGGGGCTTGGGCTGTACCAATCGCCGGTTTTTTCCTCAAACAGCTTGATGATCTCGTAGCCGTGGCGAGGCTGCTCGGCGATCATCGCCAGCGCGATGAGGCGAAGGTCGCCCTGGGCCATGATGCGCTTAGCGCGCAGAATGTCGTCGGCATCCATGCCGCCTGGCCCGCCTGTACCACGCAGGCCATGCAGGCCGAAGCGACCGCGGCGATGCCGGCCAGCTCCCCATTTTGGCCCATAAGGTTCGAAATTTCCACGCATTTTAGCTCTCTCGCTGAACCGAAACATAGCCCCTAAATGGGTCGCATTACGATGTAACGCAAGATATATCTTACAAATTTAATGCAGCCGCCGGAACAAGGGCGCAACAAAAACCATGCGGTCGGCCAGGAGCTCGCCGGACAGCGGGGTCCGCCGCTCACAAGGTTCGCGTCACCTTGGTCAAGTGGAGTGGGTGATCGGGATCGAGGCCCTTGCGGCGCGCCGCCGCCTCAATCGCCACATAGGCAGGCAGCAGCATCGCCACGGCATCGCAGATCGGATGATCATCGCCGATCCACGGCAGGGTGCCGCCCGGCCCGCCGGCGGAAAAGACCGTCTCGCCCGCGTTGACGAGGTCGCTCATCAGCTCGTCCACCGTCGCGGCCGCTTCGTCATTCTGGCGCAGCAGCAGGATCGGCGTGGCCGGGGTGATTGCGGCGCGCGGCCCGTGCCGCAATTCGGCGGCGCTGAAGCCGAGTGCCGGCAGCTGCAGAATTTCGGTGATCTTGAGGGCAACCTCGCGCGCGGCGCCGAACCCATATCCCCGCGCTGCGACGAAAGTGGCCGGCGCTGGTGCAAGACTGCTCCCCCAAGCTGACCAATCGCAGGCTCGCGCTTTTTCGAGCCGATCCGGCACGCGAAGGAGAGCGCTGCCCAGATCCGCCTCGCCGGTCAGCACCGCGATCAGCTGAACACCGGCGAGCATTGACAATACGACGGTCTTGGTGGCGGCGACCGCTTGCTCCGGCCCGGCGCCGATCGGCAGGACGAGATCAGCCGCAGCGGCTGCCGGCGATGCCTCGTCGTTCACGACCGCCAGCGTCAGCGCCCCGGACTGTCGCGCATACCGGGTCGCCATGACGAGATCGGGACTGCGGCCCGACTGGGAGATCACAATGAACAGCGCGTTGCGCATATCCGGCCGCCGGCGATAGGCGGTGACGATGGATGGTGCGCAAGCCGAGACGAGAAGGCCGACGCGCGCCTCGATCAGGTATCGCAGATACACGCCGACATGACCGGAGCTGCCGCGGCCGCATAGGATGACGATGCGCGGGGCAGCCTGCCGGATGCGCTCGGCGATCGCGCAGACCGCGTCGTTTCGCGCAAGGAGGCGCCCGGCCGCGGCCGGAATTTCGGCGATCTCCCGCGCCATGGCGGTCGCGACCCCGCGCTCAGCCGGCGTCATGCTTGCGCTCATGTGCTGCTTCGCCGATTGCCAGCCGCAGATTGCCATCGTGGCGGTTGAGGAGCTTCACGGCGCGTTCCGGCGTCACCCCGAGGCCGAGGAGGACAGCGATCTTTACGTCGCCGTCGGCCCGTTCGACGAAGCGCGCCGCATCGGCGGCCGAGCAACCGACAATCTCGCCGACGAACGTCGCGGCGCGCCGCTTGAGCTTTGCATTGCGGGCCCGCATGTGCACCATGAGCCCACGATAGACGCGGTTGAGCTTCACCATCACGGTGGTCGAGAACAGGTTCAGCACGATCTTGTGGGCGGTGCCGGCTTTCATGCGTGTGGAGCCGGCGATCACTTCTGCGCCGGTTTCAACCAGAATTCTGTGGCGGGCCACCTCGAGCAGCGGCGCGCCGGGATTGCTGGCGAGCGCGATCGTGACGGCTCCGGCGACACTCGCCGCACGCAAGGCGCCGACCGTGTAGGGCGTGGTGCCGCTCGCCGCGATGCCGATCACGACGTCGTCGGGGCCGATCTTTGCCTCCGTCATCGCGCGCGCCCCCGTGGCCTCATCGTCCTCGGCGTCCTCCGCGCTCCGCACCAACGCTCCGAGGCCGCCGGCCATCGCGAAGACCAAGCGGTCGGGCGGCCAATTGTAGGTCGGTGGCAGCTCGCTTCCGTCCAGTACGCCGATGCGGCCGGAGGTTCCGGCTCCGACGTAAACGATCCGCCCGCCGCGCCGCAGCGCCGGCACCGCTTCATCCACCGCCGCGGCGATATCAGGTAGCGCCCCGCGCACTGCGGCCGCCGCGGCAAGCTGGCTCTCGTACATGGCGGCGAGCATCTCCGCCGACGGCCAGCAATCGAGTTCGACGTAGCGCGGGCTGATCTTCTCCGTCAGCATTGGCATCCTCCTGCCTGCCTACCCTCCCCCCAAAGCGGGGGAGGGCAGGGAGGCGGACGTAATGGCGGCGCGGCGGGCGAGATGCAGTGCACCGGCAACCGCGTCACCTTCGACCGGCGACAGGCGGCGCTGGACGTCAGGGGCAAGCCATGGCTCGATGGGTGAAGCGAGGCCGCCCACCAGGGCAATCCGTGGAGCGCCGCATTCGATGAGGCGGCGCACCAGTTCGTCGATCTGCTCGGCGGCATCGCGCACGATCCGCCGGCCGACCGGGTCGCCGGCATCGGCATGCCGCATCACCAGCGGCGCCAGCGTGGCATAGTCCGTTGCGGTTGCGCGGTCCATCCAGGCCACCACCTCGAACGGATCGCCGCCGAAGCGCCCCATCACGTCACGGGTCAGGCTCGTTGCAAGCGCGCGACCATCGTTCGCGCGCAGCGCCAGCCGGATTGCAGACAGACCGAGGTCAGCGCCGCTTCCTTCGTCCGAGATCGGAAATCCGTAGCCACCGACCTTGACCTCCCGCCCCTGCACGATGGCGAAGCCGGCGCTGCCGGTGCCGAGGATGACGATCCCGCCGTCGCGGCCGCCATGCGCGCCGATGCATGCGATATTGGCGTCGTTGACATAGACGACGGACCGAAAGGGATGCGGCCGCGCCATGATCTCCCCGATTACGCCCTTGCGCCCGATGCCGGCCAGCCCGACGCCGGCATCCATTTCGGCCAACGCCGCTGGGTGCAGGCCTGCTTCGGCCGCCGCCGCCCGGCAGGCGCTCTCCACGGCCGCCAATGACCGGTCGATGCCGAGCCGCACCGCGGCGGGACCGGCGATACCGGTGCCCAGCACGCCGCCTTCCGCATCCTCGATGCGGGCGCGGCATCCGCTGCCGCCTCCATCGACGCCAACCAGCAATCGTGCGTTCCGGCGGGGCGCGGGCGCGTTCATTGGCCGACCCGCCTGATATCGGCGCCGCACTGCACGAGCTTGCGATCGAGGGCCTCATAGCCGCGGTCGAGGTGGTAGATGCGGTGAACGACCGTCTCGCCTTCGGCGACCAGCCCGGCCAGGACGAGCCCGACCGAAGCGCGCAGGTCGGTGGCCATCACCTCGGCGCCGTGCAGCTTTGCTCCGCCGCGCACAAGCGCCGTCGTGCCTTGCAGCACGATGTTGGCGCCGAGGCGTCCGAGTTCCGGCACGTGCATGAAGCGGCTCTCGAAAATCGTCTCGCGGATGACCGAGGCGCCCGGCGCCACCGCCATCAGCGCCATGAACTGAGCCTGCAGGTCGGTCGGAAATCCCGGATAAGGTTCCGTCACCACGTCAGCCGCGTGCAGCGGCCCTGTCCGCGAGATCATCAGTCCGCGGTCGGTCGGCCAGATTTGCGCGCCCGCATGCTCAAGGGCCGCGCCAACAGCTGCCAGGTGCTCGAGATGGGCGCCAATGAGTTCGAGATGGCCGCCCGTAATGGCGGCGGCGATCGCATAGGTGCCGGCCTCGATGCGGTCCGCGATCAGATCGTGCCGGGCGCGATGCAGGCTTTCGACGCCAGCAACCTGGATGCGGTGCGTGCCGGCACCCTCGATGGAGGCTCCCATTGCGATGAGGCAGAGCGCCAGATCGCAAACCTCCGGATCGCGCGCTGCATTCACGATTTCCGTTTCGCCGCGCGCGAGGGTGGCCGCCATCAGGGCGGTCTCGGTCGCGCCGACAGACGGCGAGGAGAGGATGATGCGGCCGCCCCGCAACCGACCGCCATTCGCCTCGGCGGTGATATATCCCGCATCTACGGCGACCGTCGCCCCGAGAGCGGCGAGCGCCTTGAGGTGCAGATCGACCGGCCGCGCACCAATGGCGCAGCCGCCCGGCAGCGAGACCCGCGCGTTGCCGAACCGCGCAACCAGCGGCCCAAGCACAAGAATACTGGCGCGCATGCGGCGGACGATGTCGTAGGGGGCGTGCGCATTGCGGGCCGCACGCGGATCCAACAACAGGTTGCCGGCGGGGTGGCGCTCGGCCGTTACCCCGAGTTCCTGCATGAGCCCCAACATGGTGGCGATGTCGAGGAGATCCGGAACGTTGCCGAGCTCGAGGGGCTCTGCGCACAGTAGCGCGGCCGCAATCTGCGGCAGTGCGGCATTCTTCGCACCGTGAATTTGCACAGATCCGTTGAGCTTGTTGCCGCCGCGGATTACAAGCCGGTCCATTCCAAACCTTTCATGGGGCTTGCACATAAATTGGCGTTTGGGGAGCTGACAATCCACCCGGCCAACGTGACGCAGGAGAGCTGCTGGGGCGCGCGATTAGGTTGATCGTGAACGGAGGTCGCAGCGCGTGACGCCCTCCGGTGCCTTCGCGGGTAGGCCGGGACAAGCATCGCTGGTGACGCGACGCGATCGAAATCCGCGCCAAGTGAGGCCAATCGGGTGCCGCTCCAGATGCAGCAAGGTCAAGAGATCGTCGCCTGCCACGCTCGCCATGCGGTCCTCGGGCGCCGCGTTTTCGACGGCCGCCGCTGGCACAACGATGCCGCGGTGCTGATCGAGGATGGCCGCATCCGCGGGCTGGCGGCATGGGGGGAGGTTCCGAACGGATGGCCGCCACGCCGTTTGCCGGACGGCGCCTTATTGGCTCCCGGTTTCATCGACCTCCAGGTCAATGGCGGGGCTGGGATTCTGCTTAACGACGAGCCGACGGCGGAGGGGATGCGGGCCATCGCCCGCGCGCATCGGCGTTACGGGACGACCGCATGCCTGCCGACGCTGATCACTGATTCGCGCCCGCAGACACAAGCCGCCATCGCGGCGGCACGCATGGCGGCCGGCAGCGGCGGCGTGCTCGGCGTGCACCTGGAGGGTCCTTTCATCAGCCCCGCGCGGCCCGGCATCCACCGGGCGGAGCATATCGCCGTTCCTCGCCTGTGCGACCTCGACTGGTTGGCCGATCTCGCCGGCGCCGGCCGCTCGCTCGTCACACTCGCACCCGAGCGGGTGCCGGACGGGTTTCTCAACAAGCTCGCGGCCGCCGGCATCCGCGTGTCGGCCGGCCACAGCGAAGCAACCGCAGAGGCCGTGATGCGAGCCGTGGAGGAAGGGCTCACCGGCGTAACCCATCTGTTCAACGCCATGCCGCCATTTGCCGGGCGTGAGCCCGGCATCGTCGGAGCCGCCCTCGCCGAGCGAGGTCTCACGGCAGGC
>JASHRR010001084.1 GCA_030037185.1 Xanthobacteraceae bacterium
CTAGGCCGGCTTGTTGACAGTCTTGTGGCAATAAAGAAAAAACGCAAATAGTTTTCGCTTTTTTGCGCAAGTAAAAAACTCCGTATTTTATAATGTACAATGTATTCAATCCGGCGATCGCACGAGTGCCCAGGCGACAGGTGTACCCGCAACGTTCCGGTCATATAGAGGTGTCATAGGGTGGGCAAAGCGAAGCCCCTCTTCCTAACCGCCTGCTTGCAGGGAGGGGAGGATGGCGCGCACGAGCACGCCTTTGCCCGACGCGCGATTCCCTGCGGTCGAAAGACCCCCTTCGGGCGGCCCTACTCATTGTCCTGACGCAGCAGCCGATCGCGTGGCGGGCGCACCGCTCGCAAGATAGACCGTGTCGCCCGGGAAAATCAGTTCGGGTCGATAATGTGGCCGTTGTTCACCACAACGGCTGCGCTGGGTCCTTGCCATATCGCGCCGCGATGCCATCGAGGCGCCCCGACCGCACGGTCACGGCGATGTAACTCTGGCCCGTCAATGCGGCCGGTGGCGTTCTCACCGCCTTGCGGATGCGGCGTAACATTGCGAGCAGCGAGCCCACGTCGCGCAGAGTCTGGGCCTGCCTTCCTGGCGCAGCGCGCCGAGCCCGCGCGTCAGATCCTGCTTCGAGGAGAACGTCATCGTGACGGTGCCGGAACTGATGAGATTGGTGACGGTCACGTCATAACCGTACTGGGCTTGCGGCCCGAGGGCGACGACATCAATAGGTATTCCAATCCGAGCACCGGCCTGGACCGATTAAGTAAAGTAGTCGCCGTCGCCGTGCAACCCGTTGATGAGTCGGCCGAGATTGGCATTCGAGTCGGCCTGCGACGCGGTGCCCGGCCTTGCCGGTGCGACCGCGGAGCAGACTTGCCGGTCTGCGAAGGTGCCGCGGACTTGGCGTTCATGATCGCAGCGTCGAACGTGCTGCTGCCAGCATCGGTCGGTTTATTCGGTGACGGCGGCGGCGGTGCGGTGGTCGAAGCGCAGCCGAGACTCTCTAGCATGCTTCATTTCCCCCCAGTTTTGATCAGGTAACGGCGAAAGCCTGGGCAAAACTCCATCGAAAGCCTCTGGTAGGGCCCAATCGGCTGCCGCCATTCCGCGTTCACTCCAAAGCGACACCGGCGCAGGCACAGAAAGGAGCGTTACCCTATCGGGGATCGATCGCAATGGGATGACAAAATCATCAACATCCATAATTATATTTTACACATAATTATGTATTCAAATGACCGCATTGACGCCAATTGATGCTGCACTCTTGGCGGCGAGAAAACTCGCCGATTGAGGCGATTTCGTTTCGTCGCGGAGGGTGTATCTCGGTGCAAAACGGGCACGAGCGCAGATGTCCGCGCTCCAATCACGCCAAACCGGCCAGCCTTGCCGATCGGCGGGTCAAGGCATCACCTCAGAAACTGAGGCTCTTCGTGGCCGGGTGACCAAGCACCATTAGCTGCCTGCTACGCCTTCATCGTCAATCAGTATGCTCTCGACGCCGCCATGCCGACGATCGATGGGCACGTCTTCAATATGATGACAACCCTATACGGCTCCGGACGTGATGCTGTATTTCAAAATAATTTCCGTAATGCATCGCACGCTCTTCAGCCCCGTCGGCGTGCACTTATGGGCTTGCTAGTGTTGAGCCCGACTGTATACATTGTACGAAATTCTTTATAATACCTGTTTGCGGTGTCATAGTTGTTCGCCGCCACATACCTGTCAAAAATGCGACCTAGTCTTCGTTCCCTATCAGTTTGCGCGTCACCCCGACCATCATTAATGAGATCATGCCAGGAGGCTCCCGATGAGTGTTGGCAGAGCATGTGGCTTTTCAGACACCGGTGTGCACGGCCGTGGCTTTTCAGACACCGCGGGTCAGCAATTCACTAAGAGTTTCGAGATCCCCTTTCATCTGCCCTACCATGATGGCGGCGGCGAAGAGCCTTCGTGCGAACAGGGGTCGTGCGGACAGAATAAACAGCTTTTCCGGCTTGGTGAGAGGATGGTGCGTACCGGGGAACAGATGGTTGAGGAGGGTCAGCGGCTCATTCAGCAGGGTGACTATGAGGAGGGCTCGCAGCTCGTGAACGAGGGAGCCACGCTCGAACAGCAGGGCGCTGCGCTTGAGGCCCAGGCCGAAGGCGGAATGGGGGGGCCGCCGATGCCGGTGGGATTGAACCCGGGTGGACCGATCGATCCCTGCAATCCGATCGATCCCTTCAATCCAGTGGGTCCGACGATGCCGGTGGGGCTGAACCCGGGTGGACCGTTGGATCCCTTCAATCCAGTGGGCCCGACGATGCCGGTGGGGCTGAACCCGGGTGGACCGGTGGATCCCTTCAATCCGATCTGCCCGACGATGCCGGTGGGGTTGAACCCGGGTGGACCGATCATGCCAGTGGGGTTCCCGGGGGGCTTCGGCGGCGGTTACGGCTGTGGGCAGCTGTCCGTCAACGGCAACACCGTAAACACGGGCAACTATACGATCACTGCGAGCACGGCTAACAGCGGCACACTTACAGTCACCGATAATTGCAGCGGACAGACCGAGACCTTCCAGGTTTGGGGCGATCCCCACATTACAACGGGTAGCGGCGGCGTCGCCAACTTCCAGCATGCGCCCGCCACCTTCGACCTTCCGGACGGCACCCGGATCACCGTCGATCCGACAAACAACCCCGGCGTCAACACGATCAACAACGTCACCATCACGAAGGGCAATGACGCCGTGACGATGACCGGATTCAAAAACGGGACTATCCAAACGCAGCAGCTGCGGGGAGAAGGCTACTATCTCGACGCGACCACCCCACAAGGCACCGTGCTGACGGCCGAGAATGGTAATATCAACGATCTCATGTTGCCGAACGGTACCGTAATCGGCGATGGAAAGAACGTCGGAAATATCGATCAGTACGCGAACACCGACAACGCGCAATTGATCAGTCAAATGAACCAATCCCTCGCTCAGCTCGAGCAGGCATTAGGTCAGTTCGAGCGGGGCTCGTCTATGAGCGCCGCCTTCGCCGGCATCGGGTCGGAGTCCTGCTGACCTTGGCGACAGACCAGGGGCGATCGACGCGATCGCCCCCCCGGTCGAGTAGAATTGTCATTGCCATCCCCCGAGGTATGAGTGATCGGTGGGCGGCGGCTGGATCGATTGCCTGAAACCGATCACATCGGACAATCGAAATCCCCCGGACCGCATGCTTAGCTGGCTTGGCGCGGCCGCTCGCTTGCCTCGGCCGTCGTCGCTCCGCCAGCTACCAAAGCCTGACGGATGACATCGATGGAAACGCTACGACAGCCAGTTGCCACGATCATCCGCCTCACGTCCAAAAAAACCTAGGGCGAAGGCGGCTTGCCAATGGTTGCAAGGTCGCTTCCAACGCCAAGCAGCGAGCTGAGATCGGTCCCCATATATTTGATCAGGAAAGCGCAATAGAGCCCAAGCAGCAGCGCGAAGACGAGGTTCTTTACGCTGAGCACAAGCGCAAAGACATTAAGGTGCGGTGCCGCCCGCGAAACGAGCCCGAGCAAGAGGTCGCTCAGCAGCAGGAAGATCATAATCGGAGCAACCAGCACCAGCCCCATAGTGACGATGTTGTCGAGCAGGCGAATGAAAAATTGGCTGGCCGCGGGGGTGAGGGTGGGGAATACGGCGGCGGCCGGCCATATGGCATAACTGTCGTAAACCGTGCGCAAGGTGAGTCGCAGGCCACCGGAGCC
>JASHRR010001085.1 GCA_030037185.1 Xanthobacteraceae bacterium
GCAAGGCTCGCGATCGGCATCGTCGCGGCAGCCGCATCGAGCACGGGTCGCGCCGTTGTCATCCAGCCACCACCGCTGAGGTCGTGCACCAGGACCAGCGTAATGCCCGCCAGAGGCAGGCCTAACCAAAACAGATAGCTGCACAGCCAGGCCTGCAAGAATGCGGTCCAGTCGCTGGCCGCAGCGATCACGCAACCGACGACGCCCAGCAGGCAGAGCGCCGCGGTAATCAATTCGAGCCAGTTTGCGTTGCGTCTCATTGCAGTGCGCCCCGCTCGCCGGCGGGCACGTCGGCGAGCGTTGCATCGGCGCTCGCCTGCAGCGCACGGATATAGGCAACGATCGCCCACCGGTCGGCGGGTTCGACCCGATCCGCGTACGCGAACATCACTCCGTGGCCGCGCGTGATCACATCGTAAAAGTGCTGACTGGAGGCGGTGCGAAGACTCTCCTTGTAATATGACGGCGGGCGGGGAAAACCACGCTGCACGATTATTCCGTTGCCGTCGCCAACTCTGCTGTGGCACGGCGCGCAATTGATATTGTAGCGCTGCTGCCCGCGCTCGAGGAGCGCCATGGTCACCTGCGGAGCGGACGGCGGGCTCAAAGGATCGTCACGGGCAACTGTATCGGGCGGTGGCTTGACCGGCCAATGGATGTCCGAGCCGTAGGGCAGCTCATAAGGATTGAGTTTCGGCTGATTGGCCATGTTGTCACAAGCCGCCAAGCCAGTCGTCAGGTACGCGAGTGCGATGCCCGAACCCCAGTTCACGCGCGCACCTCTTCGATCCGTTCGGCGCCGAGCTGCTCGAACGCAGCACGGATCGAGGGCACATCGAAGCGAGGATCGGTGGTTTCAATGCAAATAAGAAAGCGGTCGCGCGAGGCTCGATCAAAAATGTTGGCCTCGAATATCGGATGATAGAGCTTGGGCAACCGGGAGGCGGCTAGCAATCCAAAAAAGCCGGCCGCAATGGCGACCAGCAGCATAGTTTCAAACGCGCTGACAATGAAAGCGGGCCAACTGTTATGTGGTCGGCCGCCGACATTGAGCGGATAACTCAGTGCTTCGTCCCAGTACTGGATCAAGTATCCGAACGCCGCTCCCGTTACCGCCCCGGCGAACATCAGAACAGGCAAAAACAGTTTTGGTCCGGGATGAATTATGCTGTCCAATCCTTCGACCGGATAGGGCGTGTAGGCTTCGAATGCCCGAAAGCCAGCCTGCCGCAGATGCGCCGCCGCGGTCCTGACGGCATCCGGCGTGTCGAACATTGCGATGACGCCGAAGCGATCTTTCATTTGGATTTCTCTTCTTGGATAACCTCGCGCATTTCGGCAATCGAGACGATTGGTGCAAATCGCAAGAACAGAAAGAACAGCGTCAAAAAAAGTCCGATCGTTCCGGCGAGGCACGCCCAGTCCCAGAACGTCGGATAGTAAGAGCCCCAATATGAGGGCATGTAGTCGTGTTCCAGGCTCGCCGTCGTGAAGACAAAGCGCTCCTGCCACATACCCACGATGATGCCGCCTGAAATGAGCAACAGCAGAAACTGATTCCGGCGGACGGCGGGAAGCCACAGCAGCTGCGGGATGACGACGGTGAGGATCTTCTCAGACCAGAACGCAGGAGCCGTGAAGCCCGACATCCGTTGGAAGAATTCCGTCTTTTCCGCGACATCGCTTCCGTAGATCGGGCCGAACGCCTCCCAGACATAGGAGTAGGCGAGCATCACGCTGCCGACGAGCATGACCTTCGCCATCGCATTGAAATGATATTGAGTAAGGACATCCTGCAGACTGTAGCCCCAACGCACCACGATGGTCAGCATGGTGATGACGGCGGTGCCGGAAACAACTGCGCCGAAGAAGAAATAGGGCGGGAATTGCGTGTCATGCCAACCGGGCGTGAGCCCCCCCGCAAAGTCCAGGCCCACGACGCTGTGCACCGAAATGACCATCGGCGCCATGATCGCGGACATGATGGCATAGACCACGCGCTGGTTCTGCCATTCGGCGGACGATCCCCGCCAGCCGAGTGCCAAAATGCCGTAAAAAACCTGCTTGAACCTGGTCCGTGCGAGATCGCGGACGGTCGCAAGGTCCGGCAGAATACCGGTGTAGTAATACATAATCGACATTATTATGTAGCAGAGCAGGCAGACGAAATCCCACCACAACGGGCTGCGCACCTGAGGCCACACGCCCATCACGTTGGAATACGGAAACAGCCAGTAAAACAGGCCTGGCCGGCCAAGGTGCATGATGGGCATCAATCCCGCGCAAGGGGCCGCCGACAGCAGCATGCTTTCGGCAATACGATTGGTCGCGGATCTCCAGGGAGACCGGGTCAGGAAAAAGAGAGCGGATACGATTGTTCCGCCGCTTGCCAGCGCGATCCACCAGACGTATTCGGCAATCGCCAGCCCCCAGGCGACCGGTATCCTGACTCCCCAAATACCGATACCGTTGATAAACAGCCAAGCCATCTGAACGATCAGCAGAATAAGTAGCGCGAAGGACAATCCGAAGCCGATCCACCACCACCGTGGTGCCGGACTCATCAGCACGCGCTCACTCACCTGCTCGCTTAGCGAGGCGAGTGTGACGTCCGGCGCGACCACCCTCGCGTCAGCTGGCAGCTCGCTCGTCAGCGTCATCGCCATGAGTTGATCCGTGTTATGACCGTTCACCCTTGATGGCGGGGTTGGGGTTGCGGATGAGCGCACCGTAGCTGGTGCGAGGGGACGTGTTCAGCTCCTCCAGCAGCACATAGTCGATGGGCGTCGCTTTGCGTTTGGCCACTGCGCTTTGGGGATCGTTTCGGTCGCCGAAAATGATCGCTTGGGTCGGGCAACTCTGCTGGCACGCAGTGACCACCTCGCCATCGCGCAGTTTTCGATCCTCCCTAGCTGCGGCGATCTGGGTCGTCCGAATCCGCTGAAGGCAGTACGTGCATTTCTCCATGACGCCGCGGCCGCGCACCGTCACTTGTGGATTCCACGATTCCTGCGGTCGGTCGTTTGCGTAGGCATAGCCGAAGAAATTGAACCGGCGCACCTTGTAGGGGCAGTTGTTTGAACAGAAGCGCGTGCCGACGCAGCGATTATAGACCATCAGATTGAGGCCTTCGTGATCGTGGACGGTGGCGTGCACGGGACAAACCACCTCGCATGGCGCGTTCTCACAATGCATGCAGGGCATCGGCTCGAATACGAGGTCAGGCGTATCGGCAGGACCCGAATAGTAGCGGTCGATCCTGAGCCAATGCATAATGCGCCCCGCCAGGACCTGATCCTTGCCGACGATGGGCACATTGTTTTCCGCCTGACAGGCGATTGTGCAGGCTTGGCAGCCGATGCAGGAGTTAAGATCGATCGCCATCCCCCAGGCGCGGTCGGGATATTGGTATCCGGGATAAAGCGACTCCGGTTTCCCGTTGTTGACGACTGTTTCGGGCTTACTGTTGAGCTCGTCCAGATTCGCCTCACGTACGAGGTTGCGCCCGAGCACGCGATCCTGGGCCTGGGTTGTCGCCAGCTGGTAGCGGTCGGTCGTCTTGGTGATCGATGAGATGTCGGCGATCCAGGGATGCCCCGCGTGGCGCAACCGATAGGCGTCGAAACCGACACCAACGCCAAGCCCGCCGGCAGCACGACCCCAGCCCAGCGGCAGGGTGATACAATCGGGCGCTTGGCCCGGCAGCACGTACACCGGCGCCTTGAGCTTGATGTCCCGGACGGAGATCTCGGCGACGTCATGGGTGTCGAGGCCGAGCCGCTTCGCGGTACTCGGCGCGACGAGCGCGGCGTTGTCCCAGGTCAAACGAGTAAATGGGCGCGCCATCTCCAGCAGCCAAGGATTGTGGGCGTAGCGCCCGTCCCAAATTCCCTCATCCGGCCGGAACAAAGCCTGGAGATTGCCGTTGCTCTCGGCCGCGGTTGAAGACACCTCAGCAATTGCGGCGCGTGGCGTCACCGCAACGGCGGATGCTGCCGTATCAGGGACGACGCCGACGCGCAGTGCTTCGTGCCAAAAAGCCTCAAAATCCCCTCCTCCCTCTTGCTGCCGTTGTCGCCAATAATCGCGCAACACCGTGTAGTTATCGGGCGCAAATTCGCCAAGCAGGATCGCCAGAACCTGTTGGGGTGAATGCCCGCCATACAGCGGGCGCGTTTGCGGTTGCTGGATTGTTATCGTGCCATCGAAGGCGCGCGCGTCACCCCATGTTTCGTATTCGTGCGTGGCGGGAATGCGCCAAGTGCAGGCGAGTGCAGTTTCGTCGTCGTAAAGTGGAACGGCGGCCGAGAAAGGGACCCGGGCTAATCGCGCGGCAAAATCCAAGTCGGCAGGGGCGTCATAAACCGGATTTGAACCAAGAATGAGCAGCGTATCTACTTTTCCAGACGCCATATCGTCAGCGAGTATGGAAACCGACTCGCGGTTTGAACCGGCGCTTGCAGTGACCGGTGCGATCAGGCGCACGGTATTGCCGAACGCGCCAAGTGCAGCATTGATCGCGTCCGTCAGGACGTGGACCTCAACCGGCTGCTCGCGTCCGGCGTGCACCAGTGCCTTGCCTTTGTGCCGGGTAAGATCATCCGCTGCGGCTCTCAACCAGGCTGAAGGGACGTTTTGATTTTCCCGACTCCATTCCTGCGGTCCGGCTGCGAGCAATGCTGCAAGCTCACGCAAGGACGCGATGATGTCAGCCGGCCGCATCGCCAGGCGGTGGTCCGCTTTGGCGCCAAGCAGAGTCGGTGCACTTTCGATGGCATAGACGCGACTCATTGTGCCGCCCGTCTCGGTCGGCCGCCGCGCTGCCGTAAAATTGCGGGCATATGCCAACCAACCAGGCGTCGCCGAAATAAGATCGCTCTCAATAGCGAAGATTGCGTCGGCTTTGCTGAGGTCGAATATCCTTTCAACGGGTTGTCCGAAGCTGCTGATGGCCGAGGCGTACTCATTGTCGCGATGAAGCGGCTCCCATTGATGCCAGCGCATCTCGGGAAACTGCTGCTGGAGTGTCGCGAGCTGCGCCGTAAGCGATGGCGAGCTGACCGCGCCGGTCAGAATGCGCAAGCCGTCGCCCTTCTTGGTCGTCAAGGTCGCGCGGCGATCGTGGAGCGCGCTGACGAAGTTCTCCCATGTGGTGATGTTTCCATGGCCGATGATGGATTGCGCGCGGCGCGGATCGTAGAGCTGGAGAATGCTTGCCTGCATTATCGCGCTGGCCGCACCAAGGCTCGCCGGGTGGTCCGGGTTGCCTTCCACCTTGATCGGCCGCCCCATCTGATGGGTGATCAGAACCCCGGTTGCGTAGCCGTCCTGAGTGATCGCGGTGGCGTAGTAGCGGTTCCGCCCCGGAACGACGTTCTCGGGTTCCTCCACATAGGGAAGCAGTTGGCGCGGGTTCGCTTGTGGGCCGCACCCCGAAAATCCACCGAGCGCCATCGAAGCCGCCATCAGTTCGAGAAAGCGCCGCCGGTCGAATGCATTGAGGATATCGCGAAATCGCGGTGCCTCTCGCTCGACAATCGTCGCGAACTGTGGCGACTCGGCTAGTTCCTCCAGACTGCGCCAATATGTGCGCGCCTGCTCCATCATCGATGGCATATTCCGCAATCCGACAGGGGGGCTTCCACACTCGTCGCCGAGCGTTGCGTATTTACATTGTATTGCGCCATCAGTTCCCGGCCGGAAGGGGTCGATGGCGTGCGATGCCAATCGGGATTGAAGACTTCCTCCCTGGGACGCAGGTGAGGTGCTGGATTGCGATGGCACGCGATGCACCAGCTCATGTAGAGCGGTTGTGCCTTCCAGGTCATCGCCATGTCGCCGATCGGCCCATGGCACTCTGTGCATCCGACGCCCTTGGCGATATGGATGCTGTGATCGAAGTAAACATAATCTGGCAGCGTGTAGACGCGCGTCCAGCGGATCGGCATATTCTCGGCCAGGCTCTCGCGGTCGGGCGCGAGCATTGCGGCGTTGGTCCATATCTGCGAGTGGCAGGTCATACAGGTTGCGGTGGACGGCATTCCCGCATTGGCGGATTTCTCGACCATTGTGTGACAATAGCGACAGTCGAGTCCCAGTCCGCTGACGTGGTGTTTATGGCTGAATGGGATCGGTTGCTCCGGGGCGAATCGCTCTTGGGTGTTGTATCCGATCACCGGGACGACCCAGATGGCCAACAGCAGGATGACGCCCAACGCGAGCGCTCCGATGAGCGCTGCGTTCATCAACACGTTCGCTGACGGCCGGAAGATCGCCATCGGTGCACTCGCGGCCGGGCCGCTAACCAGAGGATGCGGGGTTGGATCCTCCTGGCGCTCCGAGCGCATAACTCGATACGTGTTGGATAGTTCCGGGCCCCACTCTTGCAGCATCTGCGGGTTTGCCTTCCACCAGGGCGCCCGGACGGCAGGCCGGCCGGGACGAGTTCGTCACGGCGCGGGCCACACACGATCGGTCGAATTCGCCGGCGGCCGCAAAAGCAGGACGGCACCACCGCCAGGATTGACGGGACATTTCATTGCCCAAGTTCATCGCGGAGTTCTTCGCGGCCGCAGGGTTTCGCCGCAGGCTCCTCAACGCATGGCCGCCACCATACGTTAAGCGCCGTCGGGTGGCGGCCTGATGCGAGATGTTCGCTTGCCGACTTTCGGCGTGCATGCAGCTCAATTGAGCTTAATTAATTGTGCAAAAACCTCGCCGAAAATCCGGTTTGCTTTGCATCCACAAGGAACAAGCAGAATGCTCGCCGAGAGATTCTCGGGAGTTTCGGCCGATGACCGTGTGGTTTGCAGCTCCGTTGGCGCTTATTTTCGCCCTCGCGACGTTAGCTCTGTCGCCAAACGTCAAAGCCGAAAAGGAGAACTCTGAGCAAACCGATCAGAGTCAGTCAAAGGAGAAATCCATGAAGGCCGATGACAGTTCACCGGCGGCCTCAAAAGGCCGGCGGCATCATCGACCGGAACGCCAGGAGTGATCAACCATTCCAGTGCTCAAATTGATCGTTCGCGGCCTTTTGATGATCGTCAAACGGCGCGGGCTTGGGCGTCGGCAACCCCCAGCGGCGCGAAATCTCAGGCCGGGACCGGTTACCGATCCGATTTCTGACTCGTCGGAAATTTGGCGATGAGGTCGATGTCCTGGCCGTCACGCCTGACGCTCAAGGGCAGCCACGTTCCGGGCGCCTGCCGGGCGATCACTTCGACGAGTTCGTCAGGCTTTCGGATAGTCAGACCGGCGGCGCGTACGACTTGATCGCCGACTTTCAGGCCGGCAATTTCGGCGACGCTGTTGTCGACCACCCGGTTGATACGGGGCGCATTATCGCCTTCCACCAGCGCCACGCCCAGCCTCGGACGGTCAACGTGCGGCGTTTCCTCCGTGTGCGGCAGCGTAAACACGGCGTCCGCAAAGGATGTACCAGCCAGCATGCACGCCGCATCGATCGGCACCGGGATGAGCGAGGTCACCTCGGTAATTCCGAGGTCCCTCAACTGATGGGGAACACCGTAGCCGCCCTCGACATGCCCGCTGCCCAAAATTCCGACGATGGTTGCGTTGGAGAACTTGCGCTTGGCGCTTGCCAGCGCCTCCGCCATGGCGCGGTCCCAGGTCAGTTGAGCCGCGACGAAACGTTTGAATTCGGGCTGCTTCACGGCTTCCTCGACTGCGGCCTCGTCGGGCTCGGCAACGTCCGGCCCCTGACCGCTGGCAAAGGGATCGGCGCCAGGCGGTATTTTCTTCTTGATGAGATAGATGCGCGCCAGCTCACGCTGATAGGCCGGACTGGCTGGAGCAGGGTCGGAAAGACCTTCGCGCTCCGACACCGGCACGTTCTCCCATCCTTGCTGGCCAACTCGCGCGACAAGTTTCTGCTCGACGTTGAGCGCGATCATTGGAATGCGGTTGAGGCGCGCGAATTGAAACAACGGCATGTAGAGGGCCGCATCGTAACCCCAGACTTGTCGCCACTCGGAGGCCTTCAGGAACGCGTCATCTGTCAGCTTGCCGTCGACCCAATCGTCCAGCACAGCTTGCAGGCGGCGCGGAAACGCTTCG
Source organism: Xanthobacteraceae bacterium (assembly GCA_030037185.1). The sequence goes on from JASHRR010001085.1 coordinate 8,077, forward strand.
AAACCAATGACAATATTTCCGCCGC
>JASHRR010000128.1 GCA_030037185.1 Xanthobacteraceae bacterium
GATTGAGAACCGTGCGGTGGCGCGTCTTGCCGCGCTGCCGATAAGCTTCGACCACCCGCACGTATTCGTGCTTGACGCCCTTGCCGCCCGCCGCGCGAACCACCCGCAGGAACATGGCCTTCTCCCGAAACCTGTCCCTGTCAAAACCAACATGAGAATCAGCGAATTGCAAACGAAAATAACGCAACTTCAGATAACTCTCTGTCCCTACGTTTTTGAGAAAATCAAGGACCGACTCAAAGAAAATCAGTCATTTCGCGTTGCTCAATCGCGGCAATAAGGGAAACATCGGCTAACACGGCCACGCCGGCCCAAGCGCAAAGCCAAGCAGCCCACCGCGGCTCCTGCGCTCGGCTCCCTACAGGCAGGGACAGACCACATGCCGCGGAGCGGCCGGACCGATCGCCGCTCTACGGCCCTTCTCCCGCGTTCCTGATCGTGACTGCAACCTTAGGCAGGCTTGGTGCCATCCTCCGGCGTCAGTGCCTCAGCGGCGGAGACGAGCGATGCGTAGGAGGCGGACATGGAATCTTCCCACTGCCGTGACGTCATGCTCAGCCAATAGGCCGCACGATCGAATTTGGCCTGTAGTGGTGCTTGTAGTACTGATATCTGCAAATCGATGCATCGAGATCGTCTGGAACGTGGAGGCCGCGCCCATCATGGCCGGTAGCCTCTTTGTAATATTTCTCCGATTCAATCTCCCCCAGTTTCTCAGCTGACTGGCGCCGAAAGTTCTTGGAGCGCGGTCTGCCAGAAGTCTGCGAAGTACCATTCCTGCGCCCACTCGAATTTCGAATCGCCGCCGGAGTGAACATGGGACAAAATGTCTACGCCGCTCAGGGAGGAACTTGGTCCTCCCTCCAAGCAGAAGGTTAAGCAAGAGCACGAGTTTCTGATCTCTCGTGTACGGCGTTGACTGGTGATGGGATAATTGCTGATAGGCTAGAGCTCCGCTTGGATCGGAAATTCAAGAATGAAGGGATTGTCTGCGCCTTCGTTGGCGCGGGCGCGTTTACTGGCGCCGGCAGGATTTTGCACTTTCGAAAGTTCGCCGCGCCACCAGCCGTTTATGTCTCGGCCAACCCTTGGCGGACCTTTCATAATAGGCCCTTCGATCTCAGCGCAAATCCGATCCCATTCCTGGTGATCGAACACCGGCCCAGGTTCGATAGCGATGGTCTTCGCGCCTTTCATAAGTGAGCGAAACCCGACATTGCTCGCAGGCGAGCGGCAGTTGGATCATGTTCTGGTCGCCGTCGTACTGACCTGATCGCCCGATTTGCTCCGAAGCAACAGTCTCAAATCAGCCTGAGCGAGTTCGGACCATGAGTCGCGAAGAAGATTTTCTGCCATAATTTCGTTCGTGCATTTTGCCGTTGGCCGACTGATTTATTTGATATCGCAGCAATACATTAATTCCGTACCGACGTCGCAGCGAACAACAGCAGCACCGGGCTGGTGCAGCTTTCTTCAGCATCATATCTTCCCTTCTCGTCGCATCGTGACGCGCCTGACCAGCTCGCGGAATGCTTCCTGGCGCGTCGGTGTCGGTGGCGGTTGCTTGGCGATCCAGGCGTCGAGCGCCGCCATCTCGTCCGGCGGCACCCGCATCGTGATCGGTATGGCATCCACACGTGGGCGGCCGACGGGATTTTTCTTGGGCGGCATCGAATAATTTCCGACGTTAGATATTGACGGCGGCCAGAATATTTACTAACGTCAGAAATGTCAAACAGGCGGCCGCACCCCGATGGATCAGATCGAGGCGTGGCCTAACCACCGAAGCCCTACGAAGGAAGCATTCAATGGCTACGGCCAACGTAGTACCGTTAAAACCCACGTCAAAGCCTGCCGGTCGCAAGGCCCGGCGAGCACCCAAGACGGCTTGGGCAGCTGGCATTATTGCGGGTGCGCTGTTCCGGCCTCGCGGCTACTGCGGCGATTTGGCACTGGCGAACCGACCTGCGCCTTCCGACACAGTTTGGAGGCCCGGCGAGTGCGCCGTGGCGCCAACTTCTCGGTAGGGGAAAGCGTTGCGTCGTCCGACCAGGCTCCTGCGAGCCAAGCGAAACAGCATCATGATGTCATTGCGCACGCGGCGCAAGGCCATGTAGACGCCAATCGTGCTCAGCGCCGTGCCGCCGAGCATCAAAGCGATTAAGATGATGTCCCAGGCCGGCCGTACACGGATCCAGGCGGCGAAGTCGAGGCGGTGAATCGCTCCGAACAGCCAGCGATGCCAGCGCCGATTGGAATCGGCGCGTTGCAGGAGCACGCCCGAGGTCGGATCAATGTAATAACGGGTGCTTTCGGCGTCATTAGCAATGACTCGATAGACAGGAACCGGGGCGGAGCCACGATCACCGAGGTAATAGGCATAGGCATCGCCGTCATCGAGCATGCCTTGTGTAGCAATGCCCGCTGGTGCGGCGAGACGGGTAGCCGCCTCAATGAGATCGCTTTCGGTGATCGGCGCCACGTTCCCGGAGGCGTCGAGTCGCGTGATCTTGCCGTCTTCGCCGGTGGCAAACCAAAACAGCTTGCCGTCATATGATGAGAGAGAGAGGCTGACCGCTTCAATCGAGCGCTCTCGCAAGGCCAAAATCGACACTTTCACTTCCACCCAGCGCGGCGGCCGGCCTTCAAGACGCGCCCGTTCGCCTGCGCCTCGGCTATTGAGGAAGCCCCAGGGATTCATCGAGACAAGCCCGCTGGCGACGAAGGCGAGCGCGACTAGTCCAAATACGAGTCCGGAAAGGTGATGCCAGTAGAACATGCCACGATAAGGCGACACCCGCCCGTCTCTGCCTCGCCTGAACTGGGCGATGCCAAGATAGAAACCGATGATGGTAAGAAGGCTCCCGAGTATCGAAGTCCAGATCACGGTCTGTGTCCACAGCCAGGGGTCGGTCCGCAGCGGCTCGAGATAAAGCCAATGCGGGATCGCACCCAGCCAGTTCCAGAACCGTTGCGCTAATGTCGTGCGCAGTACCACGCGGCCGGAAGCCCCGGAGACGTAAAGGACGGAGCGATCGGGATCGCCGAAAGCGAAGCGGAAAATGGGCTGCTCTTGATGATAGCGATTGAGCGTCCACTGGTCTTCGTCGATCTCCTCGGCGGCGATGAGAGGCGGCGGCTGACCATTGACGCGCGGCGCGGCCGCAAGCGCGACCTCCTTAGCTTCGCCAATGACGAGACGCTTGTAGGTTCCATCGGCCAGTGCAATTGTTTGAACCGGCACCAGCACACGGGGGAGCCGCAGGACCGGAGCGCCGAGCAGCATCTCGATTTCAGCACGGCCGACGGGTTGGCTATCTGGAACGTCTGCAGTATCGAAGCGGCAGCAAGTATGCCAGTCAATCCGCGGCAATCCTTGCAGACGCTCTCTGCCGGCAGGCTGCGGAAACCCGACGTACATCATGACAATGCCGGAAACGAACCACAACAGCATCAGTACTCCGACCGCGATACCAAGGTAACGGTGCGTGACAATCATGGTCCACCACAAACCCCTGGCGATTCGTTTCGCGTGCATGTTTGCAATCCATCCGGCCGAAACCCTGAGCGGACAATCAACAAATTAACGAACCTTTCCCCTCTGAGCAAGCATTTCTGCGAAGCCGTAACGTACTAGGCAGCGGAGCAATGAAACTATGCTGGTGCGGCGGTCCGACGTCGGAATCCGTCCGTCCGCCATGATATTGTCCATTTTCGCAATTCAATATCGCAAATGTCAGTCGTTTTATACTATACCCCTCTTCGCTAGAAACCATCATTATTCGATAAGCTGCCAAGCTGCAAGGAAGTTGAAAAGCTTATAATTTCAGCTTGAATTCAACCTTTATCTCCGTCCCGCCGGCTGGTATCTTGCGTGGAACGACCGATGAGAAACGGAGAGGAACAATGTCCAAATGCAATTCGTCAATTGATTTGTTTGCCGGCGGCATCCTGACAGGCCTGGTCTATGTGGCGCTCACCGTCGGCGTCGTAGCGCAGCAAAAAGCTTCACCGCCCGACTTCTCATCGAACAATGCCGGATGGCTCCACTTTAACACAGAGTTTTCCATTGTCCCCGGCGGAACGAGTCCCCTGCATAACGATCCCGCCCATCCGCATGTCAGCAATCAAGATCGTAACCGGACCGGCAAGCAACCAAACTATTATCTTGCCGATCTCGGCAACGCCGCCATTCTCAAGCCCTGGGTGGTGGAACGTATGAAGCAGGACAATGCGGAGGTGCTGGCCGGAAAGTTCGCTTTTACGCCGAGCTCGCACTGCATGCCGGCCGGCGTTCCGGCGTTTCATCTCTACGGCTTCCAGCCG
>JASHRR010001086.1 GCA_030037185.1 Xanthobacteraceae bacterium
CGATGATGCTATTGAGCATTCTATAATCATCATCTGGCACATGCGCTGCCGACCTATTCGCCGAATCGAACGATGCGCTTGATGCGGCGCCCATTCGGCAGCGACAGTCACTTTTCCGTTATGTCCGGAAACTGCTCCGCAAGGTTCGGCGTAGAGTTGCTGCGCGGGCCGCACCCTTGCCCACTCCCCGTCGTCCCCCGGCAAGGCGCCGGCCTCGCACACCCGGCCCTCCCTTTCGCCTGCCGGCACAGGGCGCCGGGTCCAAAGCTTCGCCCTTTCCTCACCGAAAGGATGTGCAAAATGTCAAACCTGGAAACGTACCGAGAGAAGGCAGTGAAATGCGTGCGAGCCGCCGATGAGGCGCACGATCCGTGCGAGCGTGTCGAGTTACTCGGCCTTGCCAGCGTTTACATGGCGCTTGCAGATTACGTGGATCGCCGCCATGTGCACGGCGCGGCGCACAGCGACGACCAAGACCAAGATATGCCAAAGGACAGTTAAGCGGCGGTCCGGCAGTCTTCGATTCCTTTACCTGGGTCGCAAACGCCCCGCGCCTTCGATAAACACTGTCTGCCGCGCGCGAAAACGAAACCCGGGGCCTCGACGCAGATCGCCAAGGCGCTCGCCATCGGCCGGGCAGAGTTTACGAGTGCCTATAAAACCGAGCAATGGCAGGCTTAAACCTTCAACAAATCTCCATCTTTAGGATAATTTTATTCATTACACTCCCACATAAATAACCTGCTATGCCGGTGATGCACGTCGCTAAGCTAGGACTGTGCGCACCACTAACGAGAGTACAAGGGTCTACACATCCGCCGTGGACGGCATCCATTTGCTGATACGGGACGGTCCCGTAGTCCAATAAGCCTTCGGACCCGATTTGGTAGAACGATAGGTTTGACCGATCGAAATGTTTGCAACCCGCACGGTTACGATCGAGCGCGGACCACTACAAATATGATCGAAACAAGTCGTCATCCTTACGAACTGGTGACCATCATGATTTGGACCCTCTTGAGGCCTAGTCGAACAAGAACGCCACCTACTCGAAATGCTTGATCATGCCAGGTTGCGGGGGATTCCCGACGCATTCTTGTTAGCTCGCGGATTCGATATCGAGTTGCTGAGCAACCTCGTTCGCGATGGGCTCGCGACGACGGCGACAGAGACTATGAGGGCAGATAACCAGCGGCTCGCAGTAGCCAACCTAAGGATAACAAGAGCCGGCCATCAGCGCTGGAAGATTGACCATAGGGCGAGCATCCTGATCTATTGCGGGGTCTATGATTCTAGTGGATTCTACACGATCGCTGCTCAGTTGTACCTTAAAAGTTAATATGTAGAGATAGGCGTAATATAACTCACTCATGAGATGTGGGGCGGTACCTCCTTTTTATATGAAATTAAATCGAATTGAAGTCAGCGTGACGCTGGTATGCTCCTTTGCAAATCAACTCATCGAACATTCGGCCATGCAGCGCGTTGAGGCGAAGGTCGCCGAGGGCAAAAGCGGAGAAACATCATGCACAAGAGCGTTTATCGTAGCGGCATTGTGGCCGCGTTTCTCGGAACGGTGGCTGTTGCCACAGCGGCGGAGGTCAAGCTAACGGCTCAACAGAAGCAAACTATCATGCAGAGCGTCCAGACCGACAGAGGTGACGCCCCCCCTGTGGGATTCTTGCCCAGGGTCGGCGCGACGGTACCGCAATCCATGCCCATGCGTCAGCTGCCCCCCAATGTCACCGATCGCGTTCCGGCCGCCAAAGGCCTCGAATATGCCAAGCTTGACAACAATGACGTCTTGTTGATCGACCCGAAAGACAGGCGAGTCGCTGATATCATCACGCCGTCGGGCACGACAGGTGCCGCACCTGCCCCGACGTCGCCCGCGCCAACCGCCCCCAGATAAGGCGTCCGCAGGCAACCGGATGCGGCGGTTTTCCGCATCCGGCACGAGATCATCATTGAATTGAGCCGGCACCGCTGCGGTCAGCCGAGGTGGGAAATCCGCGCCAATCGCGCCAAAATGCGGGGACAAGTCTTGACCGAGACCGAACGCATGATGCGGCAGAAGTTTATGCCGATTGCCGTCCGGGAGCACCATCAGATGATTGCCACGGTGCTCAGCGTACATTTGCGATCGGCTAGGCGCAGTGTGGCTAGAGATCCTCAAGCTAACGCCTTCACCTTGGACGCCGACTGCATCCAGAGCATCAAGCGAGAATCGCGAGATCGCTCGGCACGGATCCCGGGATATTTCGCGATAAAGGGGGTTGGGCTAGTTGTCTCGATGCATGCGCAGGCATAGAAGATGATCATGTCCAGGTATGCCGTTGGAGTTTCTCCGCCCTCTATTGGAATCGCCTACTCAGTTTAGCCTTTCCACCGCGTGGCTTTTCACGAACGCAATCAGAATACAGCATAAACTCCCGGAATACGGCCTAGAGCTGGACAAGCTGGGGGCTTTTTTTAGACAGCCTTTCTGGATCGGGGCCTCCGGTTTGCCGATGGTCAAACGCTCTATCTTGAAGACTATTCGGCGCAGGAATGGAGCGGCCGTCCGAAGGCTGAGGTGCTCAATAAAGCACGGGGTCGCAGGAACACCGGCATCACCAACGAACCGTTAGGCCAGGAACTGCCGGAGACAACACGGCGCATCTTGTCGTCCAGGCTGAACTATCGGTGGCCTGGACTATCTCGAAGTCTTTGCGGGCGGGCATGCCGCCGCTGAACGAACTCCTGCCCTTCGGTTCCAGGAAGGGCGATTAAGCTAAATCCGGAAGTTGGGTTATCGGAAGCATCGCGCGCTATCTGTTGCCTGAGGCAACGACGTGGCTATTACCGCAGCAACTTCTTTTCTTGTTGCTGTTGTTCGACAAAGCGGCTCAGAACTTTATCGGAGACGGTGAATGAGAAACTCATGCGGACGTTTGACGCAACGTCTCCGGCGACTTCATTGTTACGGCGGGAGCCATCTTGCGCCAGTTTCCATGTCGACATGCGCGAGCTTGACGCCGGATGGCGCGACATC